>CAZJZP010000064.1:3541-10359 GCA_964550505.1 uncultured Prolixibacteraceae bacterium
TGCATATTTTAATCGGTCATATCATTTGCGAAATAGTCGAATCAGAAATATTCCCAAAATTATGATAAAAGAATGTATTGTTTTAGCTGGAGGTCTTGGTAAAAGATTGCGCCCTGTTGTCAAAGATTTACCTAAGCCAATGGCATTAGTTAATAATCGTCCATTCCTTGAATACCAATTTGATTATCTCATTGCCCAAGGAATAGAAAAGCTTGTTCTTTCGGTTGGATATAAATATGAATTAATTAAAGAGCATTTTGGTGGTGTTTACAAAAATCTTCAAATTAAATATGCCCTCGAAAAGGATGCCTTAGGCACTGGTGGAGGAATAATGAAAGCAATGCAATTTACAGAAGAAAATCCCATATTGGTGCTTAACGGTGATACCCTTTTTCATGTCAATCTGAAAGAATTATACGCATTTCACAAAAATAAAAAAGCAGAAATTAGCATTGCTTTGCGTATCGTTCAACAGGCACAACGTTTTGGAATTATAAAAAGAGATGAAAATCAGCGAATTATAAGTTTTGAAGAGAAAGACTATAATGCTGGTGTTGCATATATTAATGGGGGAACCTATTTAATGAATGCTGATATTCTTAAAAAGCATATTAAGGAAGAAAAATTTTCTATTGAAAAAGATTTCTTTGAAAAGAAATTGGATGAAATTAAAATTTACGGATTAGCTTCTGAAGCTTATTTTTTAGATATTGGAGTTCCAGAAGATTACAAAAAAGCACAGGATGATTTCAAAACACTTTGAAACAAAAGGATGGAGCTTGTTTTTAGATAGAGATGGCGTTATTAACAAGCGCTTAGAAGGCGATTATGTGAAAAATCCCGCTGAATTTGTCTTTATCGACGGAGTTTTGGAAGCAATTGCTACACTGCGTTCGCATTTTCAAAGAATATTTGTTGTTACCAATCAACAAGGTATTGGAAAAGGCTTAATGACAGAGGAAGATTTGCATAAAGTACACGATTTTATGCTAGCTAGCATTCGCGAAAAGGGAGGAAGCATTGATAAAGTCTATTATTGTCCCAACAAAAATGAAGATAATCATCCTAATAGAAAACCAAACACAGGAATGGCACTCCTGGCAAAATCAGAATTCGAGGATTTAATTTTACATCAATCAGTTATGCTCGGAGACTCAGAAACAGATATGCAATTTGGACGAAAACTAGGGATGATTACCGTATTAGTTGGAGATAAAAATGAAAAAATAAGGGAAGATTTAGTGGACTTGCGGTTTAATGATTTAAAATCTTTTGCTGATTTTATTCAAAAAGCATAATTATTGTAGAGATTTGTATAAAATTAAAAAAAACCGTTATTTTGTATGCGCTTATCAACGAAACAGATGAAAAATATACCGATGAATAGAACCGTTTTAATGCTAATTTTCTTGTTTTGCATCAATGGCTTAGTTGTTCATTCTCAAAACGATACCGTTTTTAATCAAGTAAATGAAAAAGGACAAAAAATAGGCTTTTGGAAAAAAACGATTAATGATACTCTTGTTTTTGAAGGATATTTTGAAAATGGTTATCCCGTTGGAGAGATGAAACGTTACTATTATGATGGGAAAAATATTCGTGCAAAATTAGTTTACTCGAATAAGGGAAAAGATGCTGATGCTTTAATTTACCATTTTAACGGCAATTTGATGTCGGAAGGAAAATACGTCAACCAACAAAAACAAGGACATTGGAAATTCTATGATTATTATGGAAACATCATTTCGGAAGTGGATTTTGTCAACGATAAGAAAAATGGCAAAGAAATAACCTATTATCCAGATAGTACTATTGCTGAAGAAGGATATTGGAAAATGGGAATCGAAGATGGGAAGTGGAAAACCTATTATACGGATGGAAAGATTAAGAGAACAACTACTTTAAAAGACGGAAAGATGGATGGCTTAATGCTATTGTATTATCCCAACGGAGTAGTTAATGTTTCAGGTATGTATAAAAATAACCTCAAACACGGAAAATGGTTGTGGCTTGATGAAAAAGGCGTGAAAATTCAAGAAGAAGATTATGAAAACGGACAACTAATCAACAAGGTTATATACCAAGAAGACAAATCTCCCGATAAACAAATAGAAGAAGACACCAAATTACAAATAAAAAACCGCGGGAATTCAAATTCTGAAAATGGTCCAGGAGAAACTCCATATCAATAAACCTATTTCCTCTTTGTGAAAAAAAATAAAAAAAAGATTTTGCTTGGCATGAGTGGTGGAACAGATAGTTCTGTCGCTGCATTCCTTTTAAAAGAGCAAGGTTTTGATATTCATGGCATTACTTTTCGTTCTTACGATAGCCTTTCAGATGCCTGTATGGAAAAAGAAAGAGGTTGCTGTACCATTGATTCCATCATGGAAGCAAAACACTTAGCCGAAAAACTGAATTTTCCGCATTATATTATTGATATTCGCGCTTTTTTTGAAGCTAGCGTTATAGAATATTTTATTGCTGAATACCTTTCGGGAAACACTCCAAACCCCTGTGTTTTATGTAACAAACTTGTTAAATGGGGAGTTTTGTTGGAGGAAGCCGATAAGCAAAATTGTGATTTTATTGCCAGTGGTCATTATGCTGAAATAAAGCAAGAGAATCAGCGATATTTTATCCGTCAGGCAAAAGATCAAGCCAAAGACCAATCCTATTTTTTATGGATGCTTAGTCAGGAAAATTTAAGCAGAACAATCTTTCCCCTTGCCAATCTGACCAAAGAGGAGGTTAGAGAAATAGCAAAGAAATACAATATGCAAAAACTGGCAACAAAAAAAGAAAGCCAGGAAATTTGCTTTATCCCCGATGATAATTATAGAAACTTTCTTCGTGAACAAAATCCAAATATAGATGAAAAAATTGGCGAAGGGAATTTTGTGGATGTGCAAGGCAATGTAATTGGTAAACATCAAGGCTTTCCATTCTACACTATTGGACAAAGAAAAGGCCTTGGAATTGCGATGGGACATCCGGTATATGTGCTTGATATTAATGCAAAAACAAATACCATCACCTTGGGAGAAAAAGAAGATTTGTTGAAAAATGAACTTTGGATTAAGGATATCAATTTTATGAAATATCCTGATTTGTATGAAGAAAAAGAAGTTTTTACCAAAGTCAGATACAATACAAAAGCAGTAAAATCATACGCACAGCAATTCGATAATCGTATAAGAATTCGTTTCGAACAAGCAGTTTCAGCAATTACACCAGGACAATCTGCTGTAATGTATGAAGAAAAGGATGTTGTTGCTGGAGGAATTATAATTAAAGAATAATTTGTATTTTTAGTTTTTTTATCTTCTATTTGTTGTATGAAATTGTTTAGGAAAATACATATAGCTTTCGCCTTTCTTTTGTTGACTTTGTGCATTCTGCTTTTTGCCTGCAAAAAAGATAAAACAATCACGGCAGTTGATGTTGGCTATGATTATTTTCCAATCGAAATAGGACATTGGATAGAATATGAAGTAGATTCTATTGTTTACAACGATTTTACTGGAACAATCGACAGTTCGCATTATTACATTAAGGAAGTTTTTGAATCAGAATTTATCGACAACGAAAACCGACCTACAATCCGAATAGAGCGTTATTTTAAAAGCCACGATACGCTGGATTATGTGCTAAAAGATGTTTGGTTTGCAAACCGCACTTCAACAACAGCAGAAAAAGTAGAAGAAAATAAGCGTATGATCAAACTGGCTTTTCCTGTCAGAAATAATAATCTTTGGGATGCCAATGCTTTTAATTTCGAAGAAGAATTGATTATGGAATATGACAATATTCATGAAGCATATTCCATAAATAGCTTTAGCTTTGATTCTTGTGTTACGGCGCAACACTACGAAACAACAACACTCATTAGCGAAGCTTATCAATATGAAATTTTTGCAAAAAATATTGGAATGATTAAAAAGAAATATTTGAATATTGAAAAAGTCTGGGATGTCTTTTCCCAGTCTTGGATAATTGACAGCGGCGTTATTTTGGAATATAAGATAATTGATTACAAGAAATAATACTAATTTTTAAATAAAGATGAAGGGTTTTTTCTTTATTTTAGCAAACTAAATACTATTAAAGATGAAAAATATTATTATTAGCATTTTCTTAAGTCTTTTTACGACAACGATTTTACTTCCACAGCAGACAACTGCTCAAACAACAACAGAATATAAGTTCTGGGTTTCTCTAACAGATAAAAACAATTCACCATATTCCGTTAGTCAACCTCTGGATTTCCTCTCTCAACGAGCTATTGACAGAAGAAATGCCCAAAACATTATCATTACCACACAGGATTTGCCTGTAAATCCCACTTATATTACTGATGTTAGAAATACTGGAGTAAATATTATTGGAACTTCGCGATGGATGAATGGTATTTTGGTTTTAACAACAGATTCTTCAAAAGCAGGCGATCTTGCTGCACTGTCTTGTGTTGATGAGGTCGTTTGGGTAGGAAAATACACTTATTTAGTAAAATCCTTTTCTAATGGTGGAGGAGATGCAATTGAGCTAGAGCAAACAGAAGATGAAATGGACTACATCAAAAACACCAATATGCAAAATGGCATTGATTATGGCTTTGGCTACAATCAAGCAACTATGCTTGCCGTTGATTATTTGCATGATTTGGAACATAAAGGCGATGGGAAAATAATAGCTATATTGGACGCGGGCTTTTACCGTGTTGATGTTCTTTCCGCTTTTGATTCCTTATTTTTTCAAAGCAGAATACTAGGCACTCATGATGTTTCCCAACCTGGAAACAATGTTTTTAATGAATCCACACACGGAATGTCTGTTTTGTCTTGTATGGGAGCAAATGTACCTGGGAAAATGGTCGGAACAGCTCCACATGCTTCTTATTGGCTTATTCGTACAGAAGAAGCGGCTCAAGAACAAATAGTAGAAGAATACAACTGGCTTATAGGCGCGGAGTTTGCTGATAGTGTTGGCGCCGATATGATTAATTCTTCCCTCGGTTATACAGAATACGATTATCCTATCTGGAATCATACCTATGCCGATATGGACGGGAATACAACTATAGCAACTAAAGCTGCTGATATTGCTGCCTCAAAAGGAATATTGGTCTGTAATAGTGCTGGAAATTCAGGTGATAAAACATGGCGCTATATTGGTGCTCCTGCTGATGCAGATAGCATTTTAACGGTTGGTGGGACAGATAAAAACGGAATCCACACTTCTTTTAGTTCGCATGGTTATTCTTACGATGGAAGGGTAAAACCAACTGTCGTTGCACAAGCTGAAGCTACTATTGTAGCCAATACTGGAAATTCTTTCGGTCCTGGAAACGGAACTTCTTTTTCATCTCCCGTACTTTGTGGTGCTGTTTGTTGTCTTTGGTCTGCTAATCCCGATTTGACAAATATGGAAATTATTGATGCAGTGCAAAAAAGTGCTGATAGATATGCAAATCCCGATACGCTTTATGGATACGGAATTCCAAATTTAGCAGCTGCTAATATTTTTCTCTCTGGCGGTAAATTGCATGACTTTGATACGGATGATGATATTGATATTATGCCTAATCCTTTCGCCGATAAAATTCATATTATTTTTAATTCTATCGATAGTAGCGAATTGACTATCGAACTAATGAATACCCAAGGAAGTTTATTGGTTTATATGGATAAATTGCAGCGGATTAAAGGCTATAATTATTACGCTATTCCACATTTGGCAAGATTGTCTTCCGGAATGTATATTATTAGGGTTAGCTCAGGACAAAAAGTATTTACAAAAAAATTGATGAAGATTGATTAATTAAATTGAAAACAAACTAACAAAAAAATATAAAATGATGAAACAAGAAGTATTAGCATTATGGCCGGAACTGGATTGGATTCAGGATTCGGATTTAAAAGAAAAAACAGCAAAAACATGGGAAATTGCCCTTGAAAGAAGTGTGCTTACTCCCGATGATTTAAAAAGAATTCCTTTCACTTTGCTGTGTGGACCTGATTTGAAAGTTACTTTCATGGACCATAAGCGTTCGGTTGTGCATATTGCCAAACAAGCTGGAGAGACAGTAAATGCAATGTATCATGGCGAATTGCCAGTAGATATGGATGTGCTCATTTCAGGTGCTATCCTAGCCGATGTTGGCAAATTACTGGAATATGTTTTGGATGATAACGGCAAAGCTGTTCAGGGAGATTATGGAAAATATCTCCGCCACCCATTTTCTGGAGTATCAATAGCAGAAGAATGCGGTATTCCTGCCGAGGTTTGTCACATTATTGCAACACACGCAGGAGAAGGAAACATGTTGAAACGCACAACAGAAGCTTATTTAGTGCACCATGCAGATTTCATGACTTTCCTTCCCTTTAAAGAAAGATTAATTATTAATAAATAAAAAAAACCATGTCTTTTCTTGATATTAGTATTGCGATTATCCCCGTAATAGCAATTTTGCTTTTTATCTATTTCAGAGATAAATTTGAAAAGGAACCCTTAGGATTATTAATTCTAACCGTGCTTGCCGGTGCCTTAGCTGCGGTTCCAGTTATTATTTTGAACGGATATTTGGAGAAATTTAGCCTGTTTTTGTTGGCTAAACGTGGATCGGCATTCTTTGACGCTTTCTATAGTGCGGCTTTAATAGAAGAATTTTGTAAATGGAGTTTCTTTATGCTATTGATTTGGTGGAATAAAAACTTCAACGAACGCTTCGATGGCATTGTCTATGCAGCCTTTGTTTCCTTAGGTTTTGCCGGATTAGAAAACCTTATGTATGTTAGCACTCATGGCAGTGGAGT
>CAZJZP010000065.1:0-10042 GCA_964550505.1 uncultured Prolixibacteraceae bacterium
CGATTTTCATACCGATATTTACGGTCTTATTTTCTGTCGCACACGTATGGAAACAAAAGATGTTGCAGAAAAATTAATGAAAGATGGCTATAGTGCTGATACTTTACACGGAGATTTGTCGCAATCGCAGCGAGATTATGCGATGAAGCGTTTTAGAGATAAGAATATTCGGATTTTGGTCGCAACGGATGTTGCTGCTAGGGGTTTGGACGTGAATGATATTACGCATGTGATTAATTATAATCTGCCTGATGATTTGGAAGTTTATACCCACAGAAGTGGTCGTACAGGTAGAGCAGATAAACACGGAGTATCCATTTCCATTGTAAATCTCAGAGAAAAAGGAAAGCTAAAGCAATTAGAACGTATTATTTCCAAGAAAATCCAGCAAGATCAGATTCCTTCGGGAGCGGAGATTTGTAAAAAGCAGCTGTTCAAACTCATCGACAGAATGGAGCATGCTGAGGTGGACGAAACACAAATAGCTCCTTTTATGGAAGAGATTTACAAAAAGCTCGATTGGATGAGCAAAGAGGAAATTGTGAAGCATTTTGTGTCTTTGGAGTTTAATCGCTTTTTACAATATTATAAGAATGCAAAAGACCTGAACGCCATTGATGATTCAAGATCTGGCAGAAAAGAAGAAAGAGGAAGTGCTGCACGTTTTGGAAACAAAAGAGAGTTTTCAAGAGGTGATAGTTCCAGAAGAGGAAGAAGCAGAGGTGATTTCAGTCGATTTTTCATTAATATCGGAGAGAAAGACGGGATATTACCAAAGAATATTATTGGCATGATTAACGACAATACCCGCGACAGGGATATTAATATCGGAGAAATCTCCATAAAAGATAGCTTTTCTTTCTTTGAAGTAGGCGAGGAGCATGAAGCAAAAATCATTGAAGCTTTTAAAAATGCGAAATTTGAGAATAGAAGTTTACGTGTGGAGAAGGCAGAAAAGGATGTAGGCGGCAGAAATCGCAAAACTAATTCTTCGGAAAGAAAGCCGAATGTAAGAACGCATTACGAAAGAAAACCGAATAAAAGGACAGATAAAAGAAAATCGGGGAAGAGGAGATAATCGTTTATTTATAATAAATACACTCCAATTTTTCCAAGTCCTGCTGTAATAACTTCCTTACTTTCATAATCTAATTCAGAGCCCATAAAACTATGGGGGATGCTGTTGATTAGCAACATAATAATTGCAGCAGCGATAACCCATCCGGGACGTTTTTTTCTGATATTCAGAATTATTGCAATTGTCCAAAAGAGGAAAGCTATTAAGGTTTTATTGTCTGTTAAATCCATGCCGTTGGGGAAGCCTGTCCAAAAAGCACCAAAGGCGTATTTTTGCATGATAGGACCAAAAATCATTCCTCCAACTAAAAGAAAACTGAATGCAACAAAAGCCCATTTTCTGAATTGATCTTTTTTTGCCAGCGCAAATAATCCTGCCAGATTGGAGAAAAACATAGCTAAGAAAATAAGCAGCACGTGGGAAATGATTATTCCATTTGGAACTTTTCCTTTAAAACGAATGATTACGGGTTCATCTTTCAGTAGATAGTGGGAATTATTTCCTTCTTGCAGTTCAATATAATAGGCAATTTTGCCTGCGGGAGGCTGTTGTGGAAGATAGGCGACCAATTCATCTCCTTGTCTTTTCATTGGCATCGCAATAAAGGAATCTGGCGTTGGATAGCGTTTATAATAAATTGTAGCTTCAACATCCTTGTCAGGAATGCTAAAGCTAATTTTACAATCTTTTTCTTCGCCGTAAGAGCGTAGAAATTTGAGCTTATATTCCTTTCCGTTTAAAACAATCTTTTCATATTTGGGATGTGTCGGTCCTGTTTTTCGTTGATAATAGACTGCTGTAAGCGTTATAAGTACAGCTAACAACCAAATAAACCATGATTTTTTCATTGTTCTACTTTTATAAATCAACAGCAAAAATACAGTTTTGTTTTAAATACGAAGTCGGAAAAGAAAATAGTAGATTTTCAGCTTTTTTTGTGGCAAAAGCAGTTAAAAATGCATAATAAATGGTGTTTACGAAGAAATAATCTGTTTAAAACAGCGCATTAATCCTTGATACAACGAACGGAGAATCCTGCTTTTTGATCTTGCGCATCTCTTCTGGCACGAGCGTCCCAAGAAACAAGATTACGCAGCCATGCATTTGTTCCACTTGCAGTTGAAGACCACCAATATCCAGCATTTCCCGGTGAATTCCATGATGAAGTAACGGGCTTACTGCCTCCTGGGCTAGCTGCAAAATCGTAATCATCAGTTCCGTTTCCGCTTGACATCCAACCTGTAGTAGCTTTCAGTTTTGTGGAAGCATCTGTTCCTCTGTATCCGGTAGCAGCAGGATTATTGATAGTAGCATCAACATAATTTTCCAAAGTGTACCATTCAGCATCTGAAGGGACATGCCAACCACTAGGGCATAAGTTTCCAGCATCTACGGTGTACCAATTATATAAGGCACCATGCACGTGAGCGTAAGTTGTAGAATCCCAATGTGCCCAGCAATATGCTCCGCTAGTTGCGTTTGCCCAATCCACATCATTCGTAATTCGTGTGATAGGATTACCATTATCGTAAGAAGTTGTCCGTAAATTTTTAGTAAACCAGCATTGTGTACCAATTTGTACCGTTGGATATTCGTTCCCGTCAACATCAACAACGGTATCTCCACATGTAATTGGAATGGGGGGAGTACTTCCTTCACACCAGATTTCGTTCCAGCCGTTCACATAAATTTCCAAACATTTGGTTGTCGTATTGAAAATCATCAAAGCTTCGGCAGGAGAGGGGATAGCATCACGCTCTGTTGATGTCATGCGAGTAATTAAAAAGCCTTTGGTAGTTGATTGTAACTCCAATATTGCGGATGAATCTGGAGTGATTGGATTTTCTGAAATCCCTACATTTTGTTGAGCCTGAATGCTTGAAAAATTTATTACACATAATATAATTAAGCTGTAAAGACAGTATTTTTTCTTCATAGATGTATGATTATAAAATTATTGTTTTATTAGTTTCACAGTTTTGGTAAAGTTATTTGTTCTGAATTGAACAATATAACAGCCCTTTGCAAAATCTTCTACACTTACTTTATGCACAATCTCATTAGCTTGTTCAAGATAAACTAACTTTCCAAAGGCATCAAAAATGCTTATTATCGCTGTTTCGTCTGCTCCATTAGAATAAAAAATAGTGAAATTATCCTTGAACGGATTTGGATAGATTTCGAAAATCGCTTCTTCATTTGTTGTACAACTAATGGTAATAGGCTTAAAGTATTCATAGCTACCGTTATAATCAGTTTGTTTTAAACGATAATATTCTGGATATTCTTTGCTTGAAGTGCAGATATACTCATAAGATTTTACTTGATTTGAATTTCCTGCTCCACTAACTTGAGCAATTTCTGACCACAATACTCCATCTAAGCTACGTTCAATAGTAAAGTAAGCATTATTTGTTTCAGATGCAGTAGTCCAGCGAATAAGAACCGTAGTTTTATCAAGACAAGAAGCGCTAAAATCCAATAAACTAATAGGTAAGGGAGAAAAGTTAATTTCATCCGCACCAATGTCGGGAGCTGTTCCGCTACTGATACTTCCGGGAGCTCCATAGCGAATTTCCAAGTCAATATCATCAGAAATGGAAGCTAGAACGGTTCCTGCACTTTCAATAATTGTTGGCAAAGAGATATCAATATGTAAATCAACGCTAGATGCTGGTCCAATATCATCGACAAAATTCACATCGCCGCTTATAGAATTTGCATCATCCGAAATTGCGGCTTGCCAATCGCCCAAAGACGCATAATCAGTTGCAATAAGTTTTCCTATAACGCCATTGGTTCCGTTTACCCACAAAAGATTATAGTTACTGTTAATGGTAGCGTTATCTTCTAAAAATACAGCATATTGCGATGCTGTTCCACCATTATTTGATCGTTCATTAATAAAGATATTATTATAAAGATCTGTAGCTACAGTACCATAAGTTCTTTGGAATGCGGATGTACTATTTACACCGTTATTAACATTTCCTCCAATATACACCGTATTATAATTCACATCACAATTATTTGATGCCTGGTTTATTCCAATAATTTCATAATCTTCAGTAATCGGATTTCCATCCGCATCAATTCCGAGTCTTATAAAATTATTATGAAATTTAAGGCCAGAGGCATAAAAATATATCCCGATAATAGTAGAACCATTATCATTAGATTCGAGAGATAAGCTATGGATATTATTTCGGGCAATTACTTGTTGATTTGTAGAACTTGTAGCAGTAACACCAATACCACACACTCCTACATCATCACTGGCAACAAGATTTTTAAGATTATAAATTTCATTTCCAACAATGGAATCTACTGTATTTGTATTACTCTGATATCTAATTCCCACAATTGTGGCAGTATAACCGGAGCCCGGATCGTAACATGTACTTGTTAAGTTAAATATTTTGTTATTTGTAATATGCTTTTGACCATCATAAGGCGTATAAATTCCTATAGTTTGAGCATCATCATAGTAATCATTACCGTTGTGCATATTTGCAATAATATTGCTGTCAGCTATATTAAGTCCATGTGACCCTAGATAAATACCAATTACTCGTGGTTCTATACTGATTTTACTTGGAGCTGTAGTCTCGATACTATTAGCTGTGTTTAGAGATCCAATCAGATTATTTTTAATAACTACATCTCCTGTATTGTCATTACCATCAAGATCTAGTTCTGAAATATGAATTCCTTCTATTTGAAATGGAGATTTATCTGTTCCAAAAGCAGAGGGATATGATTTTATTGCACCAATGCTGTTGTTATCAATAGTTACATTTCCTTTATTTACCCAAATGCCATGAAATTTTATTGGGTCATCTCCGCTTGAAGGACTTACTGGTCCACAATACAGAGAAATAGAATCTGTACCTTCCGGTGCACCTATAATATTGTTTCTTATAATCGAATTTCCCGAACCATTTTGAATACCGCAAAAAATTACAAGATTTTCTTCAGGAGTATCATCATAGCCGTATTGATACCATTCGAAATTATTAATTTTGTTGTTTTCAATAATGCAGCCGCTTGAGTTATCTTTTGTTTCAAGCTTTATACCTATATATCTGCTGTTGTGATTTCCGCTGCTATATGACCATGCACTACCACCACAATAAGGAGCACTTCCACCCAAGTAATTATTATTAATAATAAAGTTATCGCCAACTCCATAGGCTTCTGTGTTGACATAAATGCCAAAGTTGGAAACATTAGCATCTAAATCTCTCGTAGCATCCCAGTAAAAATGATTACCAGTAATTGTAAAATCTGAACTGTATCCAGTAATATAAATCCCATGATTATCATTGCCATTATCATCCCAAATATTGATAAAATGATTATTGCTGATAGTTATATTATGATTTGTTTCCGAAGAAGATACCCCATAACTGTAGATTCCTGTTCTTACATGTTCCGTAGGATCGCTTGTAAGACTTCTGATGTAGCAACTGTCAATAAGAATATTATAACTTCCTTTTTGATATCTGCCAAATCGAATAATCCCTGCACCCACATCTTCTGTATTGGCTTCTATAATAACATTTCTAAGTGTATCATTATGAGAACCATTGAGGAAATTAAAAGTGGATCTATAATAATAAGCAGGATGAGAAACATCATGCTCTTGTATATTTCTAAACAATAAATATCTGCCACCAGCAGATAAATTATTAGGGTCTCTGCCATCAATAATAACACGTGAAACACTATCTAAACGATACAATCCTTCATCCGAATAGCCGGTTCCTTGATAGTCTCCTTCAATCAGTCTTTCTGTATTTCCATCGGGGCGGATAGTCATTGTATAGTTACCAACCCCACTTTCATTCCATTGATTTAGTGCGTGTGTACCAGTTTCTGTTGTAATATCAGAAATTACTTCAAAAATCAAATCTCCTGCAACAACTGTAGAATTTACTGTTTCAAAAACACCTCCAGGATTAGTAAATGAGTTAAAATCAGCGCCAATTGAGCCAACTGTGTACACTCCGCTTAATGGGACTTCTCCGGTTATGCTAATTTGTATAGTATCGTTTGAGCTTTGCATATCTCCCAATCCATTAGGCGATTCAGTCCATACTTTTAAACTGTTTACACCTCCGCTAAAAACAGCATCATCAATATATACATTTACATCAACAGTATTTTGTGCTAAATTTCCGTTCCATGTTGTGGATTGTGTTGCACCTCCATTAACTGAAAAGCACATATCAGCAGTTGTAAGTGTGGTAGTCCCAAAATTTTTAATCGTTGCATGAACAGGAATTGAATTCCCGGCTGCTACATTCCCGGTTGGAGAGGTAATATCTGCAATGCCGGCATCAATTGCTAAGAGTGCCGGACCTTCCAACACTTGTACATAATCTATACACATATCATATTGATACGCTGTTCCCAGACCTGTAGTAAAGAAAAAGCGAAACATAACACTGCTTTCTCCAGCATAAGACAATAAAGAAATTGTATCTGTGAGCCATGAGTCTGAATAAGCTGATTGTTGGTGACCAGTAATTGTATGAATTGTTGTCCAGGAAGTACCTAGATTTGTTGAAATATCAACATTCAATGTTCCATCAGAATAATTACTAAAATACATATGATAATCAAAAGCAAATTGAGGATTAGACAAACTTGAAAAATCAAATTCTGGGCTTTCAAGCACAAAGTCATCCCCATTAGAAGAGCCTGATGTTTCGCAATAGATATAGTATGTTCCTTCGTTTGCACCGGTAGGTCCAGTACTTGTAGATGATGTAGTACCGCTATTAGAAGTCCAGTTTTCGTCATCGTAAGCAACCTGCGACCAATCGTCAATAGAATTGGATTCCCAGCCTTGCTGATAAGGATAAGTGGTGATTTGAGCAATAGTCGTTTTTCCTAAAAAAAGAAAGGAAATTAAGATTATACTTAAAAGTAAAAGACGAGTAAAAAAATTGTCTTTCTTCATGATTATCAAAGCTTTGTATTGTTAATAATATAAATGCATTTATTTAATACAAAATTAATACTATACATTATTAATAGCATCAGGTAAATACTGTAAATATATAGGGGTAATACTGTATTTATTGCTTTTCTTAGTTTTGAAATATCTAAACTAATTTTTAGGAACTAGCTTAATTAGTTATATTTAATCCACCAAGCCGCTTTTTATTGCTTTTTTTACCAAGCTAGCAGTATTATGAACATCTAATTTTTTCATAATATTATTTCGGTGCGTTTCAACGGTTTTAGGACTAATAAATAGCGTTTCTCCGATTTCTTTGTTAGAAGAGCCATTTACAATAAGCTTTAATATCTCTATTTCTCTTTTGGAGAGATTAGAAGTATCAATAAAAGATGTTTCAGGATTTGAAATCCTTGTTTTTTCATTCAGACTGTCTTTGGCAAGGGCAATAGCAACATCAGTTCCATAGTAAGGCATTCCGTTGGCAACGCTTTGTATGGCTTCAACAAGGATGCTTCTGTTAATATTCTTTAGAATATATCCTTTTGCTCCAGCATCAAGCATAATATTGATAATAGATTTTTCATCGTAGGTAGTAAGAGCAATAATATTGATGTTAGGATATTTTTTAGCTATGTGGGTTGTCGCATCAATGCCATTCATAACAGGCATTTCAACATCCATAAGAATAACGTCCACTTCAATGTTTTCTAATAAATCTATTGCTTGTTTTCCGTTATTTGCATGAGCAATAACCATAATTTCAGGCTCTTTACTAAGCATAGATTTTATGCCATCTATCATTATTTGATGGTCATCAACAATTAATATGCGTATTGCTTCATTTTGCATTGCCGTAAATATACATTTTTTTTCAAAACTATACTTATTCGTTTGCTTTTTTTATTGGAATTCTGAGGATGGCAGAGCATCCTTTGTCTTCCTGAGAGCTAATGCTAAAGCTGCCTCCAATGTTTTTTGCTCTATATTCAATATTGAGCAATCCTATTCCTTTTTCCTCATCTTGTTTTGAGCTTAAACCAATCCCATTGTCTTCAACAATTAGTATCAGCTGATCTTTGGTTTTCAGTAACGAAATATCAACTTCCGTTGCTTTGGCATGTTTAATAATATTGTTTATCAATTCCTGGATTATTCGGAACAGGCTTATTTCAATTCGTTGTTCAAATCTGCTGTTTAGATTATGTTCAAAGTTAAAACGAATTTTAGCTGCATGAAATAATTTTTCGGCTAAATCCTCTATCGCTTCCACAAGTCCAAGATATAAAAGGGTTTTGGGAATCATCTGGTGGGAGAGATTTCGTGTTTCTTTATAGGTGTCATCAATAAAGTCGATAGCTTTATTCAGCTCTTCTTTAGTGTTGGAAGCTTCGCTTTTACTAAGGTTTTCGTTAATGTTTAATAGTTTTAGCTTAATATTTGCCAAATTTTGTCCAATACCATCGTGCAATTCTCTCGCTATTCGCTTTCTTTCTTCCTCAACAGCGTCAATAATTTCGGTTGTTTTCCGTTTTTCTTCTGCTAAAATAATGCTATTAATCTGCTGTTGTTTTTTTATTCTAAAACGAACAAAGACATAAAAGAAAATACTGATAATCAGAAGAGAAACAAAAATGATTATGATAATAAGTAAGTTTCGGCGATTTAAGCTTAATTCTTGTTCTAAGATTTTCAGGTTTTGATTCTCAATTTGCGCTTCTTTCTTTTGAGTTTGATATTTAACATCTAATTCATCCAATTTTGCTTTGGTTTCCAAATTCATTAAGCTGTCTTTCTCAAAGATATAAATATCCATGTAGTTCAGCGCTTTTTTATAATCGCCCAATCCTTCATAGATATTAATTAAGAGCTTATAAATTTCCAGATTAAGACTTTGTGTTCCCATTTCTTGAGATCTTTCCAAGCCGTATTCTGCCCATATTTTGGCATCAGCATAGTTTTGCTGTTTATTATAGACCGAAGCAACATTTAAAATATTTAAGGTAGCACTTTGTTTAGCTTCTAGTTCTGTGTTTAAATAATAGGATTTAAAGCTGTATTCCAGCGACTTATCATATTCTTCTAAATCGAGATAAACAGATGCGATATTATTGTAAGCAATAGCAATACCATTTTGATAATTGATTTTTTCGTATATTTCTAATGCTTTTTTATGGTATTCCAGTGCTTTTTTATTTTCTTTTTTGCGGCTATGAATAATAGCAATATTGGAATAAGCTGCAGCGATACCTTCTTCATGATTTAATTCCAGCTTTATTTCAAGACTTTTTTTGAAATACTCCATCGCCTTATCATAGTTCTCCATAGTGTTGTATATAACCCCAATGTTGTTATACACATTAGAAACACCACGATAATCTTGTATTGATTCATATACGCTAAGAGCTTGAATATACTTTTGTAAGGCATCCTCAAATTTTGCTTGATTTTTGAGTGCCGTACCTAAAAAATTGAGTGTAAATGCAAGTCTATCTTCTTGGGAGCTTCTTATATGCAAATACAGGGATGTATAAAAGACAAGTTCAGCATTTCTAAATTCGCCTTTTTCAAAAAAATCTATGGCTTTTTTGTCGAAGAAATCCGCAAGAATATGGTAGTTTTCACTTTGGTTTAGTGGATCTTCCAAAAGGATTTGGAGCGTGTCTTCTTCTTTGATTAATTGATAAATAAATCGGAGGTATTCATCCTGTCTAAATAATCCAATTTCTGATTGCCCTTTTATTAATAAGTCGCTGCCAACAATTACTTCAGCACGACTATCTGCTTTAGGAATAAGCAAACATAAGAATACAAGAACTGCAATATGTAAAAGAATTCGCTTCATGTAACTTAATTGAAAATCAAAGATACAGTATTTTAGCTGATTATAACTGTATTAATAAGACGATTTTTTCTTCCCCACGTAAGACTTCAACAATAGCGGTTTCGCCGCTGCGAAGTTTTTCCAATTGATGCATATAATCATAAATATTACT
>CAZJZP010000066.1:0-8551 GCA_964550505.1 uncultured Prolixibacteraceae bacterium
AAAGGTTAACAGACGGGAGCTTACCACTTCATCCATGCCCGTACTTATCCATATAATGGTAAAAGCTAATCCACTAAAAATAGTTAAAAGTGCTGGAATCCCATGGTATCTTTTCCAAAATAAACTAAGCAAAACAACAACAGAAAAAGTTGAACCTATTCCTGCCCAAACATAACCAACAATAGTATAAATCAAATCTGATGGCGAAAAATAAGCCAAGATTAAAGCTATTATCGAGAGAATTGCTGTTACCATTCTTGAACGAAATAAAGATTTTTTATCATCTAAGGTCTTTTTACGAAAAGTTTTCAGCACATTTTCAGATAATTCTGTTGCGGAAAGAATCAATAAGGAATTTGCAGTGGAAATAATAGCTGCAAGAACTCCTGTAATTAAAATTCCAGCTATTATAGGATGAAATAGCGTAGTTAAAACTTCTGGCATTACTGTTTCCTGATCTTTCAATGTATTAGGACCAAAAACCGCAATCCCAATCCAACCGATCATGAGTGCTCCGACATAAGCAATTATTGTCCATAAAACGCCAATATTTCTGGCTTTTTTTGCTTGCTTGGCATCTGTAATTGCCATAAAACGCATGCTTAATTGTGGCTGTCCACCTAAATAACCAAAAAACCATGAAAAAGCACCTGCAATGATAATACCTGTTCCTAAACCAGAGGCAATATTTTCTGCATTAGGGAAAAATCGATTAAGAAAAATGGACAATTTACTTCCATCTTCAACAATAGCGTGTGATGTCATTGTAGAATAAGCTTCCCCTGCCTTAGACAAGGCTTCTGGAATACTATTAGCAAAAACAGTATCAGCAGGCATATTGGAAAGGTAAATAATTCCTGC
Source organism: uncultured Prolixibacteraceae bacterium (assembly GCA_964550505.1). GTDB lineage: Bacteria > Bacteroidota > Bacteroidia > Bacteroidales > CAZJZP01 > CAZJZP01. The sequence goes on from CAZJZP010000066.1 coordinate 862, forward strand.
AATTGGAGTAATGATTAAGGCTACAATCATTACAATAGCCTGCAAAACATCCGTGTAAGTTACACTCCTGAATCCACCATAAATGGTATAAGGAATTACGAGTCCTACAACTATTAACATTCCATAAATTCGATCTAAGCCAAAGAGATTTTCTAAGGTTTTTCCTCCTCCAATGAATTGTGCACCAACATAAAAAAAGAAAAAGAAAACAATGGTTAAACTTCCCAACACCCTAATCCATTTTCCGACTTCGCCATGCTTTTTAGCAATAAAATCCGTAAAAGTATCTGATTGCATACGTTCAGCTTCATCTCGCAGACGCCATGCAAGGATTATCCATGCAAAAAGAATTCCCATCACACAGCCTAAAGCAGTCCATATTTCAAATAATCCAGTAGCATAAGCAGCTCCGGGCAAACCCAACAAAGCCCAGGAAGATTCTCCTGTTGCTCGCTCAGATAAAGCTGCAACCCAGCCTGGTAGTTTTCTCCCTGCAATTGCAAAATCACAGCAATTTTTCACCTTAGTTCCTTGATAAAAACCCCAAAATATGACTATTGCCATATAAACAATCATTACAATAAGTAATTGCGTTTGCATACAATTGAATTTTTTATTCTCACAAAATTAAAAACTTCCATAATAATTTCAAATGTATTTAGAAAAAACAACGAAACTTAGAAAATTATTAAGTATTTGTTTAAAAGAAGATTAAGCTACGAAAAGAGGAATAGGAGGAAACATAAAGAAAATTTTAACTGTTTTTTTTACAATCAGACAACAAGTTTTAAGCATCTTTGTTGTCTATATTAATGTAACTAAGTTAAATCTTTAATCAAATGATAAAAAAAGGGCTATTACTATTTTTACTAAGCATATCTTTAGTGTCTGTTTTTTCTCAATCTAATCCGCAAAACAGAGAAAAGAGCATCGAAGCAAAAGAAGGAATAATCAGCGGAACTGTTTTAGATAAACAATCTAATATTCCAATGGAATATGTCAACATTGCTGTGTTTTCAAACAAAGATTCTTCATTAGTAAATGGAGGAATTACTAATCAAAAAGGGAAATTCTTTATTGACGCCCTCCCCTATGGCAAGTATTATGTAGTTGTCAATTTTATTGGTTATAAAAAACAAATATTTGAAAACATAGCACTTAACCCTAATAAGGCATATCACAATATGGAAACCATCTTATTAGAAACCGCTGCACAGCAATTAGAAGGCTTTGAAGTTGTTGCTGAAAAAGATGCTGTGGAGTTCAAAATTGACAAAAAAGTAATTAATGTAGGATTAGATATCGCAGCTGCTGGTGGTTCTGCTGTTGATGCACTAGAAAATGCGCCTTCTGTTCAAGTTGATATTGAAGGGAATGTTACGCTTAGAGGAAGTGGTAGTTTTCTTGTTCTCATTGACGGAAAACCTTCTGCACTAACAGGAAGTGACGCTTTAGAACAAATTCCCGCTTCTGCTATTGAAAACATTGAAATAATTACTAATCCTTCTGCAAAATACGATCCCGATGGAATGGGTGGTATTATTAATGTTGTTTTGAAAAAGAAAATCGATAAAGGTTTTAGCGGAGTTTTCAATACAACTATTGGTATTAGAGATAAATACCGGGGAGATTTTCTTTTAAGTTACAGGACAAAAAAAATCAATTATTTTATTGGAGCTGACTTTAGCGATAATAAACGATATGGCAGCATGTTAAGTATTAACAGAAGCTTTTCAAACCCAGATACGGCTTTTGTAACGGAAACTTCAGGAGATAGAAATCGAAAACGAAAAGGCTATAATATCAAAGGTGGAATTGAGTTTGATTTGTCTAAAAAAACCAGCTTATCCCTTAGTGGTGATGTCGGTTCACATTCTTTTGGTAGAGATGTTATATCTTCTCTGCGCTATTACGATGAAGTAATGAAAACCAATGAGATTATTTCGGGAACTGAAGATTTCTTTAACAATGAAAGTATAATGGACAGAGGAAATAACTATTACAGAGGAACCCTGAACTTTCAACATCTTTTTAGCGGTCAAAAACACAAATTAGATGCTGTGCTCTATTATTCAACTTCTCATGGTGAAGATACAGAAACGCAAGATGAATATCCAGCAAATGCGAATTTTGAAAATCTCACAAATACTCCAACAAATAGTACTTATTCCCTTACCGATGAAAGTGGATGGAATTTTAGATTTTCTACTGACTACAAAAGACCTTTATCCGAAAAATACACCTTGGAAACAGGCTTACAAATACGATTAGATAGAGATACGGAAAATTTCAACTTTAATACTAGAGATAGTGTTTCAGGTGAATGGATTAGGGATAGTTTATTTAGTAGTTCAATGGATTTTGAACGAGAAATCTATGCCGCTTATGCTACCTTAATGAAAGAAGGCGAAGTCTTTTCATGGATGCTGGGATTAAGAGGCGAATATACCGACAGAACAACAATTGTGAAAAATGAAGCCTTTACTATTCAACGAGCCGATTTCTTCCCTTCTGTCCACACTTCTTATAAATTACCCAAAGATTACGAGTTGATGCTTAGTTATTCTCGAAGAATAAATCGTCCACATTCATGGTATCTAAATCCTTTTCCAACTTATATTAATGCTTACAATATACGTTATGGAAACCACAAACTTGAGCCTGAATATGTTAATTCCATGGAATTATCAGCTTTAAAACGCATTAAAACCTCATACATAACTACAAGTCTGTATTATCGCAACTCTAGAAATCTTATTACACGTATTGGAGAATTACGCGATGATACTTCCAATGTAATGATTCATACTTTTGAAAATCTCGATCAAGATCATTCTCTGGGAATGGAATTTATGGCTAATGTGGATGTTAAAAAATGGTATTCCTTTAATCTAAGCGGAAACTATTATTATTACACTATTGAAGGAGATATCATTGAGGACGACGCGGTGAAAGAAAGCTGGAATTATGATTTCCGACTTAATAATACATTCAAATTAAAAACAGGAACTCGCATTCAACTAACAGCTATGTATAACAGCCCAACTGTTTCCGCACAAGGAGAAAGAAGTGGGTTTTTCTATACAAATTTGGCAATTCGACAAGACTTCTTAAAAAAACAATTAAGCGCAACACTGCAAATAAGAGATTTATTGGGAACTGCTAAGCATGAATTTACTAGTTACGGAACTAATTTTTCAGGCTTCATGGAATTTATTCCTGAATCTCCTGTATTTATGCTTACACTTTCTTATAAATTAAACAATTTCAAGAAGATGAAATTTGATGATGGTGGTGGAATGAATGGCGGCGGAGGAGGTGAAGATGTTGATCTTTAAAAAACACCCCGCTTTTTGAAACGAGATAAGCCTTTATTTCGTAATTTTGTAAAGGCTTATGGACGCAAACAGTTTTGGAAACATATTACGCTTTTCCTCTTCGGGAGAATCACATGGTAAATCTTACACTGGAACACTTAGTGGTTTTCCAGAGGGAATTCCAATTGATTACAGTCTTTTGTCCACACAATTAAAGAGAAGAAAAGCAAAATTATTCTTTGAAACATCCAGAAATGAAGATGATAAAGTCGAATTTCTTTCCGGTATAAACAATGGATATAGTGACGGAACAGCTATCATTTTTAGAATTGAAAACAAAAACTTTCAATCCAAAGACTATTCTAATATTAAAAATGCGTTTCGACCTTCTCATGCAGATTTTACTTATTTCCATAAATACGGAGAAATCCCTCAAGGTGGTGGAAGAGCTTCTGCAAGAGAAACAGTCCTTAGAGTTGTAGCAGGTTCGCTTGCACTAATGTTTCTTAAAACCTTAGGGATAGAAATCTATGCCTGGGTGCAACAAATTGGGAATATTCAATGCAGTATTCCTTCAGATAAAATTGATAAACAAGATATTGCAGCTTCTGAAATTTCTTTTCCAGATAAAAATAATGAAAGCAAAATCCTTAACTACTTATCCCTTTTAAGTAAAGAAGAAGACAGTTGTGGGGGAATAGTAAGTGCTAGAATCAAAAATTGTCCCATAGGATTGGGAGAACCTATTTACCAAAAACTACATGCCGAACTGGGAAAAGCAATGCTAAGCATAAATGCCGTTAAAGGCTTTGAATACGGATTAGGTTTTGCTGCTGCTTTGAAAAAAGGAAGTGAATATAACGACGAAATTACATTAAATAATAAAAGAAAAACTGTATTTTTGTCGAACAATGACGGAGGAATTCAAGGAGGAATTTCCAATGGACAGGATATTTATTTTAATCTTGCTTTTAAAGCAGTCCCATCCATCGGAAAAGAACAAAATACTTTGACAACAAATATGGAAAAAACAAACATTAAAATAAAAGGAAGACACGATGTATGCTTTGTTCCACGAGTTGTTCCCGTTGTTGAATCTATGGCAGCTTTAGTTATTGCTGATTATTATTTACTGTCAACAAAAAAGATTTAATTTCATGCACAAGAATTACATAAAACATAGCTTCTTTTTCCTTCTTTTTTTATTATTGATAAACCCTTTGTGGAGTCAGGATAATTGTGTCGAACTTAAAAAGAAAAAAAGCATTAAAAACTTTGAAGAAGCGATGAAGTTTCTGGATTACGCATCTGATTCTCGCAATCCTGATAACTATTACAAAGAAGCTTCCACTCTGCTAGTTGAAGTGAAAAACACAGAAGAAGATTTTGCCGGTTCTTACTATTATTTGGGCTATATCAACATAAAAAGAGCGGATTATAATTTGAAAACAGCAGAAAAATACTTCTTGCAAAGCATTGATCGTTGTCCCGATTTTAATCCTTACGCTTACTATTATCTGGGACAAATTTATTACGGCAGAAAAGAATACGAAAGCGCAAATAAAATGATGTCTTCTTTCGTCAGTTATATTGATAGAATTTCCAGCGATGAAGATATTAATAATGCCAATGAAATTATTAAGTGGAGCAAACGCTATGAAATGTTTTACGAAAATCCCGTCCCCTTTAATCCAAAAGTGGTAAAAGGAGTTTCTTCTGCTCAGGACGACTACTTAGCAATTATCTCTCCTGATGATAAAATGGCTTTGTTTACTCGAAGAACCTTTGGAGTTCAACCCAGAGACAAAGCCTTCTCAACAGAAGCGCAATACATTGAAAAATTCATGTACAGCATCCGAAATGAAAGTGGAGAATTCGATCAGGCGTATCCTATGCCTTCGCCTTTTAATACGTATGAAAATGAAGGTGGAGCTACTTTAACTATTAATAATAAAGAATTATTTTATACTGTGTGCAAATACGTAGGTGCCTACAAAAACAGTTATTATAATTGCGATCTCTGTTATAGCAAATTTGAATTTGGTTCTTGGGGACCAATTAAAGTAGTTGACAACATCAATAATGAAAATACTTGGGAAACCCAACCCAGTATCTCATCTGACGGAAAAACACTCTATTTTATTAGCGACAGAGAAGGCGGGTATGGCGGTTACGACATTTATAAGTCTGTTAGAAACGAATATGGAGAATGGAGTGAACCCATTAATTTAGGTCCAAAAATTAATTCTCCCGGTGATGAAAAATCTCCTTTTATTCACACTGACAGTCAAACCCTTTACTTTTCTTCTTCCGACAGAAAAGATACTAAAAGTGGGAAACTTAAAGAAGGGCATCCTGGATTGGGAGGATACGATATTTTCTATTCGCGCATGAATGAAAACGGAGAATGGAACACTCCCAAAAACATCGGTTATCCCATCAACTCTGAAGCGGATGATGTGGGGTTTTTTGTTAGTACTGATGGAAAGTGGGGCTATTTTGGCTCCAACAAACTGAATGGAATCGGCGGATGGGATTTATATACTTTTGAATTGTACGAAGAAGCCAGGCCCGAAAGAGTCTTATTCATCACCGGAAATGTGAAAGACGAGGCTAAAAGCCCCGACGATTACACAAGAACTAAGGTTGAAATTAGAAATGTTGATACTAAGAAAATTACTGAAATCCCTGTTGACGAAGAAAGTGGTGATTATGTTGCGGCTCTGGTTTTCAAAAGCGATTATGTGCTTACCGTCAAAAAACCAGACTATGTTTACGAATCTAAATACATTTCTAAAGAAGATAGCAGTTTGGAAACTTTCACCCAAATAGACGTAGAAATCGAACCTATTGAAGTAAATAAATCCTATCAATTAGACGATATTTATTTTGCAACTGCTAGTGCCGAACTCACAGCTAACTCGCTCAGAATAATTGAACAATTTGCCATTTTCTTAATTGAAAATCCAAAAGTAAAAGTTTCTATTGAAGGACATACCGACAATATTGGAAGTGCAGAATCCAATCAAATCCTATCTGAAGACAGAGCAAAAGCAGTATATGACGAACTTATTAATTCATATAAAATATCACCTTCTCGTCTTAAATATATAGGATTTGGTTTGAGCAGTCCTATTGCTTCAAATAATACCGAAAGCGGAAGAGCTAAAAACAGGAGAACGGTTTTTGTAATAACCGAAAAATAATATAGAAGAATACTAAGAGATAATTATTCTTTCCAGCTCACTACATAATTCGTCCCAATTGTAATTTTTATGCACATATTGATAGCCATTTTCTGCAATTTTATCATAAAATGCCTTATCATCCAAAAGCATATTAATATGCCATGAATACTCTTCAGGACTTCTGCCTAAAAGTATCTCCTCTCCTTCTTTGGCTGCTAATGCATCGTTAGCTAAAGGCGATGTAATACATGCAATTCCCATAGCCATTGCTTCCAATAATTTATTTTGCAAACCCGTTCCTAATTGCATTGGAGCAACAAAAATTTTGGCAGAAGCATAGGAATTTCTGATATCGTCCACCCAACCACTAACAATTACCTGCCTAGAAGCTAAAGCACGAACAGATTTGTGAGGACTAGAACCTGCAATAAGCACTTTAATTCCAGGTCTTGACTTTCGAACTACTGGAAGGATTGAGTTTACTAAATATCTAGCTGCCTGAACATTAGGCGGATAAGACATATTGCCGATAAAAACCAAGTCATATTCCTTTTCAACTTCTTTAGCTTGGAAAAAATCAAAATCTACACCATTTGGAATAATATGTATTAAATGCTTATCAGGGTGGGGAATTAATGTTTTATCTGGTTGTGAAATAATAATACGTTCATCAAACTGCTCAAAGACCTTGTTTTCATATCGTTCCAATCGCTTCCACTCTGTTCGGAAAAACCAGCTTTTTAATCCAGCAGCTTTTTCCATTCTTCTTTTCATTCCAATTGACAAAACATCTTGATAATCTATTACTTTCTTAAGCTCATAGTTCTTCACATAAGAAGCTGTGCGTATTAATTGGCAAAAAATCCTGTCAGGTTTTTCCTTTTCTACAAAAGTATCCAGTTTTTTTCTTGCATTACATTGATAGAAATATCCCAGTTGTAAGGGTTTTTTATTAAAAAAAGCTTTGATAATATTCCAAAAAATGGAAAGGGGATTAAGTTTAACAAAGCAAATACTGCTACAATATTTTTCTAATTCCTCTTTTGCTTTTGGATGAATTTCTTTCTCATATAAGGCAAAAAGAATAATCTCATGTCTTTTGGATAAATAACGAAGATGATTATACGCACGGAGTTTATCTCCTTTTTCAAGGGGATAAGGGATTCGCGATAGTACAAACAATAT
>CAZJZP010000066.1:8651-9957 GCA_964550505.1 uncultured Prolixibacteraceae bacterium
GCATCCAGAAAAGCTTCTGGAGTATCGGCAATAAGTAAATGCTCTCCATTTACTGCATCTATCCCTTCCAATCCTATCGTTGTAGTTATAAGCACTTTACCCATACTCATTGCTTCAATTATTTTCACACGCTGTCCACTGCCAGAAAGCAAGGGAACAAGCATAACAGCATGTTCATTAAAAAAAGCAGCTGCATCGTCCACTTCGCCTAATATTTCAACAGCTTGCTGTTGATGATTTAGCAATTCTTTAGGACAATTTCTTCCTGCAAGATAGAGTTTCAATTCGGGAAATTCAGCAATGATATTCGGCCAAATCTTCTGTAACAGAAAATCAACTGCCTCAATATTCGGCATCCAATCCATGGCTCCGATATGAAAAAAATCTATCGTTTCTGGAATCGCTGTTTCTTCTGTTGATAGTTTCATCATATCAATACCGGTTGGTATAACTTCAATGGGTTTTTCAATTCCCATTTCAATAAAATACTTTTTGTCCACTGCACTAACCGTAAAAATGCCATCAACCGCATGACAAGCTTGGATTTCTTCTCTTTTTAGTCGTTTTGCTAAAATTTTTAAATATCTTTTTTTAAAAAAAGAAGTAGCAGTTTCTGCCATCCGTTCCCAGATTTTATGCTCGATATTTGGAGAACGCAAAACTATTTTAGCCTTGGAATTTTTACGTATTAGAGGAATATAATCCTTCATATACACACTATCAATTATCACAATATCAAAATCTTGCTTTTTGAGAAGAGTGGATAAATATTCGCTTAGTTCGGAATTATTAAAACGTGCAATATTGTATGATTTACGACTAAAAAGATTGAAAAATGCAGCGAAAATCTTGACAGAGGTATCCTGATCAAATAATTTGATTGCTGTTTTTTCCCTGTAATCTGAATCAACTTCATCAATGGATATTCTATGTTTTAATGAATTCAAACACAATAATTGCACACTATGATTTTGTTCCAAAAACCCCAATATTACATTATTACTACCAATCGCTCCTCCATCATTAGGTGGATATGGAGATTTCTGGCTTATAAAAAGTATTTTCATCCTCTTTTTATTAATCTTCTTTTCCATTTATTAAATATTTTCTTCCATGATTCTGCTTCTAACAAAGGTGCGTCAGTTGTTGCTTTCATGGTTAAGAACAAGCCAACAGGAAAAATGATAATGGAAGCCATCCACATTCCCACCATAGGATCAACAACTCCTTCTCTAGCTAATTTTTCTCCGGACATATTGATAACGTGAAAAACAACAAAGAATAATACGGAAATAACTACAGGCAA
>CAZJZP010000067.1:0-9850 GCA_964550505.1 uncultured Prolixibacteraceae bacterium
AAGAAAAAATAATAAATTTGCAGCTGCAAAACAAATAGCAATAGAATTTTGTTATAAAATAAAGCAACGTAAATAAAAACAAACAGATAATGACAATACAATTTAATGCAAAAGACACGAAATTAAGCGAATCATTCAGAAATGATTTATCCGCAGCTTTAGAAGCTGACTTAGATAATTTTATGGAGCATATTTCTCGATTAGAGGTTCATCTTTCTGATGAAAATGGGAAAAAACACGGTCCTAACGACAAACGTTGTTTGTTGGAAGCACGATTGAATGGAAGAAAACCTATTGCCGTAACCGATTTTGCTAATAATTATGAGCAGGCAGTCTTTGGAGCATCTTCTAAATTGGTAAATGCGCTTAGAACTGTTTTCGGGAAAATGAAAACGCATTAATATTATTAAAAATCTTCTTTTACAATAAAAACACTTCACATTGCTTTAATATTGAAAATGAAATACTGAAAAGCAGTAGTGAATTTATCTCGTATTAAAAAAAAACGTAGTTTTGTAACAAAGAAACAAATGTCAGTAAGGAGAAATTTAATCGACTTGCTGCTTTTTAGCATTTTTATAGATTAGATGTAATATTAATTATGGTAACAATGAAGAAATTATTGCTGTTTGTATTTATTTTTGTTTTTCTTTTTCAAGCTTGTGATAACAGTAAAGAAGCTGATGAAAACGAATTTGTACTCAAAGGTCGTTTGACCCAATCCAAAGGAGAAATGGTTTATTTGGACGAATTGGGCGTTGATGATAATTATCCAATAGATTCAGTTAAATTAGACGATAATGGGGAGTTTTTCTTTAAGAAAAAAATCAAAGAACCGGGTTTTTATTTATTAAAAACAGCTGATGATAATTTTGTTACCTTGCTTCTTGACCGTGGTGAAACTGCTGAATTAAACGGCAATATTAAACAACTGGCAGAAAGCTATACTGTTTTTGGTTCTAAAGGTTCGGAACAGATATTAGCCATTAACCAACACACAAGAAACAACTACGCAAAATTGGATAGTTTGGCTTTGTTTTGGGACAAAAACAAATACAACGAAAACAAAGATTTTCTGCGCGATAGTTTGGATTCAGTAGCGATGATTATTATTGTCGATCAACAACATTTTTTAATGGAGTTTATTGATGGAAACACTTCTTCTTTGGCTTCATTGATTGCTATTTATCAGGTTTTTGGTCGCAAAACCATGTTTGATGAATACGAGCATTTTGATTTATTCAAAGAAGTACGGGATTCTCTCTACGAAAAATATCCACATAATGCACATCAACTTAGTTTTAAAGAACGCGTGGATGAAGTGGAAATAAGCCTGAAAGAAAAAGCGGAACGTGAAAAACTTTTGCGGCCCGGGAAAGAAGCGCCGGATATTGAATTACCAGGATTGTGGAAAGAGAAAGTGAAGCTAAGCGATTATGCTGGTCATCCGATTTTACTCTATTTCTGGTCTTCATGGAATGCAACTTCACGCTTGCATAATCAAACGGTAAAATATTTGCAAAAATTATACGAAAACAAAGGCTTAGTGGTTTTTGCAGTTTCTTTAGATACCAATAAAGACTTGTGGAAAAACGCTGTTGAATTGGATAAGCTCAATTGGGTTCACGCAAGCGATTTAAAATACTGGGAATCTCCGGCAGTTAAAACCTATAATGTAGAGAAAATCCCACATATTGTGTTGATTGACAGAGAAGGAAATATTTTTGCCAGAAATATTAGTATCGATGATTTAGCAGAAAATCTTCGTAATCTTTTCCGCAAATGAAAAAAGGACTAATAACGGCTTTTTTCTGTTGTTTTTTCTTTGTTCTTGCTTTTTCTCAAGATTATTTTCAGCAAGAATTGGATTACCATATTAAGGTTGAACTTAACGATAAAACCAATAGCTTAAGCGGTTTCCAACGTCTTTTATACATCAACAATTCCCCAGATACACTTAGTTTTATTTGGATGCATTTATGGCCAAATGCTTACAGGGATAATTTCACTCCTTTTGCAAAGCAACAATTATATATGCGTAACAAAGGATTTTATATGGCTGATGCTGCACAAAAAGGCTATATCGATAGTTTGGATTTTTCCATTAACGGACAAGCAGTTTTGCGTCAATTAGAAGAAAACGCCCCAGATATTGCCAAAATTCCCTTATTGAAAAAACTTTTGCCCGGGGATAGTATTCTTATCACAACGCCGTTTTATGTGAAAATTCCTGATGATTTTTCCCGTTTAGGTCATAAAGAACAATCTTATCAAATCACCCAATGGTATCCAAAACCAGCTGTTTACGATGAAAACGGTTGGCATCCGATGTCCTATTTGGATATGGGTGAATTTTATTCAGAATTTGGAAATTTTGTAGTAGAAATCACCTTGCCTGAAAATTATTATGTCGCTGCAACAGGCGAATTACAAAATAATGCTGCAGAAGAGCAACGATTGCAAGAACGCATTAATTTTACTAATAACAAGGCGAAGTTCAAAGAAGAAAAATCCTCCGATATTCCTTCTTCCTCAAAGAAAAAAACGCTGGTTTTTTCTGCGGAAAATGTACATGATTTTGCTTGGTTTGCAGATAAAAGTTTTTTGATAAGACAAGATAGTGTTGAGTTAGCATCAGGAAAAAAAATACAAACAGCGGTATTTTTCCCACCTAAGAAATACAAGACATGGTTCAACGCTGTTGATTATGTGAATGATGCGCTGCTGTTCTATTCAGATAAATTCGGAGAATATCCCTATCCGCATGCAACAGCTGTTTGCGGAGCGCTTTCTGCCGGCGGTGGGATGGAATATCCAATGATAACGGTAATTTCCTCTGCAATTCAAGGTAATCCAGAATCTATTATCGTTCACGAAGTTGGACATAATTGGTTTTATGGCGTATTGGCAACGGATGAAAGAGCAGAACCTTGGCTCGATGAAAGCATCAACACCTTTGCAGAATATTGGCAAGCAGCAGAGAATGACAGAAAATTTCCTTTGATTGAAACAGAAAACGAACATTTTAAGCGACATTTATCCGATAATATCAAGCAAGCTTATTATGCTTATCTCTATCCTGCTAAACAAAACAGCATACAAGCTGTTGGAAGTCATTCCGATGATTATTCCATGATTAATTACGGAGCAATTCTCTATGCGCACGGGGCAGGCTGTTTTCATTATCTCAAAGAATATTTGGGAGAGGAAGAATTTAGTCGGATAATGAAAATCTATTATGAAAAATGGAAGTTTAAACATCCGCAAGGAAAAGATTTAATCGCTATTTTTAAACAAGAATCCCAAAAGAATTTAGATTGGTTTTTTACCGATATTATTTACACGACCAAAACAATAGATTACAGTATTACATCCGTTAAAAAGAACAAAGGAAAGGATTCCTTGATTATTTGCCTGAAAAACAAAGGAGAAATTAATGCTCCCATTCCTTTGGAAGTATTCAGAAATGACAGTTTAATTGATTCGCGTTGGATAGATGGATTTTCAAAGAAAAAACGCATTAGCATTCCATATTCTAATGCAGATGAATTGGTTTTGGATTATTTTGAAAGCGTACCGGAAATCAACAGAGGAAATAATCGTTATCGACTCAAGAGTCTGTTCCCAAAAGCCAGAAAAATAAAACTTGCACCGCTCTATCGTTTTGAATCTTCCAAAGAAAAAGCCTTCCTTTTTTTACCAGCTCTTGGCTATAATTACCATAACGGTTTTATGTTGGGTGCTTTTTTATACAGCGACCCAGCTTTTCTAAAAAGCATAGATTATCGTATTGTGCCGATGTATGCCTTTGGCGACCAAAAAATCACATTATTTGCTAACTTAGGCTATAATTTCCGTCCGCGAGAAGGTCTTCTTAGAAAGATTCGTCCTGCCATCCCAGCATCGATTTTTTCATATAATACTTACGATAATCAATCTTTGGATTGTATGCGCTTGGCTCCTGAGATTCGTTTCTTTTTCAGATCCAACAAACCACAACAAAGCATTTATAGTCAGCTACTTATTCGACATGTAAACATCAGCAGAGAGCAAGCTAAATGGAATGCAGATGAAGCTGAAATGCAGATAGGAAATGCAAACTATTATGTAAATAATATCCGCTATATTTACGAAAATAAAAATCTCTATCGACCGAAATCCTTCTATCTTGATGTGCAACAAAACCAGGATATGATGAAATTTTCGGCAGAGGGATCCTTTAAATTTAATTATGCTAATCCCAAAAAAGGATTTACAATCCGCAGTTTCTTTGGCAGCTTTTTGTATTCCCGAAATACAAATAATATTGATTATCGCTTCAATATAAGTGGTCAGCGTGGCGCTGATGATTATCTCTTCGATTATGTTTTTCTTGGACGAAATCTACAAAATGGAAATATACTTTCCCAGCAATATGTGATGAATCAAGGAGGATTTGCTATTTATACTGCTGTGGGAAAAACTTGGGATTGGGTTTGGACACTTAATCTCAACACTGATTTGCCCGGTAAAATCCCCTTTTCACCTTATCTTAATTTAGGAACAACAAAGGATGTTATCAGCCTTGATATGGAAAATCTTTTGTATGAAGGAGGAATACGATTAAACATTATCAGAGATATGATTTTTGTAGATTTTCCGATTTTTTATTCTCCAGCAATAAAAAATAATGTAGATTTGATGTATGATAATTATGGACAAAAAATACGTTTTAGTTTAAGAATTGATTTACTAAATCCATTTTTGTATATTGACAAACCCGAAACATTGATTTCGTATAAATGACAAAAGCAATAAAAATAGCAAGCGATAAAAAAATCACATTGATTTCTGACGCTCATTTGGGCGCTCCAAATCCTGCATTCTCTCTCGAGCGGGAGAAGAAATTAGTTGCTTTTTTAGACAGCATTAAAGCAGAAACATCTCATTTGTTTTTGGTGGGTGATATTTTTGATTTTTGGTTTGAATACAAACGGGTTGTTCCACGAGGATATATTCGTATTTTAAGCAAATTACAGCAATTATCAGAACAAGGGATTCAGTTGTATTTTTTCTGTGGAAATCATGATATGTGGACATTTGACTATTTGGAGAAGGAAATAGGCATGCAGATTTTCCGAAAACCGCAGGATTTTATTATCAACGACAAGAAATACCTTATTGGACATGGAGATGGATTGGGTAAGGGCGATTTTCGATATAAAATGCTCAAGGCTTTCTTTGCGAGTAGATTTTGCCAATGGCTTTTTGCCCGTTTACATCCGAATTTTGCTTTTTGGTTAGCCCAGGGAAGTTCAAATAGCAGCAGAAAAAAACATGAAAAAACGGATTATATTTTTAAAGGTGAAGAGAATGAGCGATTGTTCCAATATGCGAAAGAATTAGCCAAAACAGCGGATTACGATTACTATATTTTTGGACACAGACATTTACCGCTTGAAATGAAATTAAACGACAAAGCGGTTTACTTTAATATTGGCGATTGGATTCAGCAGTTTTCCTATATTGAAATCCAAGGACAAGAGCCGGTTTTAAAAAAATATAAAGGGTAGTGGAAGGCGTTTTTTTAAGGAGAAACTAATTTGTAATCAATTTAAATTGAAACGATTTGTTGTTTTATTGTATTTTTTTGATATCTTTGTTTTAAGATTAAATTAGCAAATTTAATATGAGTTTTACTCAAAACAAACAGTCATGAAAAAAAAATCTCTAATCACATTATTTTCATTATTATTGTTCGCTTGTATTCATATTCAGGCGCAAAACTTTTTCTTAACAACTGACAGCTTATTTGTTGATACAGTATGCAATGAAACTACTTTTACAGCACAAAACAGTGAAAAATGGTTTTGTTTTACTGCTAAAGACAGTTTGCATGAAATTATTTGTAATGAATATACCGGTACAAGTCCTACTGCAAGTCCCAATAAGTTGTTTTTATATAGCAACAATAATAACACGCTTACACTAATTGCTGCTGATACCAGCAATTCATACAATTTAAGCATTAATGCTGTTTTAGAAAAAGACAGCGTGTATTATATTAAAGTCTCTAATCTCTTGCTTGATGATATGGTGGGGGTTTGCGTGAAAGATATAAAAGCAGCATATATTGAGTTATTTGTAGATAGAGAATGTAACTTTGCCCCAGGCACAACTGTTAATAATTTAGACTATCAATCTGTTATCTCGCATAATACTGGAGGTTTAAATGTTGATATTTGTATAAATGATGATTTGGAGTTTTTTTTGGATATCTCTAAATATATCGAAAACTTTTACGATACCGCAACTGCATCTCATTATAATTGTTATCAGAATTTCTTTGTAACATATCATTTTAATAATGGAATGCCAAATATAACAAGACCAATTGGATACTTTAATATACCACCACCACCTGCAAATCCATACTTTGATAACCAATCTTTCGCATGCGTTAATTTCCCCACACAAGGAGTTTTTGAAGTGTATGCTACTTTTTATGGTACATATACTCCTCCTGGTAGCGGAACATCTTATACAATTACAGGTATTGAACCAAATAAAATTATTGTTCATGTACAAGATATACCTAATATAACAACAACAATAAACCCCAACCCTGTCTGTCCAGAAGAAGAGGCAGAAATATTAGTTATACATAATAATCCTTCAACTTCAAATATAACATCACTATCATATTCATGTAACAACCCACTATTAGCTTTTGGACATAATGGACAGAACCCTACGGCTTTTTCCAGTTACTGCGATATTTATAATATTACTACTGAAGCAAATAGTATTTGTGGTCTTACTTCAAATACAAATCCCTTATTCGTTGAAATAAATGCAGACTTTACTTATGATGGAGGATGTGTTGACAATGAAGTCCTTTTTGAAGGAATAAATAATTGCAATAACTATTCTCAAGCACAGTATCTTAGTTGGAGTTGGGATTTTGGTGACGGAGGAACTGCAAATACTCAAGATCCCATCCATACATATCAACATCCTGGAACATATGTTGTAACGTTAAAAATTAATGATAACAATAATTTTTTTGGGTGCAATAAAACAATAACAAAGCATATCACTATTCATGAACTCCCCGAAGAACCTCTTATTAGCGGAAGAAATCATGTTTGTAATTTAAACTATAATGAAGTAGTTACTTATTCTATACTAAATGCTGATCCAAATCTAGAATATAAATGGGAAATTTCAGATAATTCTTCTCCAATTAATGCAATAGCATTAGGAAATGGAAATAGTATTTCAATTGTTTTAGGCACATATACGCAATATATGTCATTCCCTTTAAAAATAGCTGTTAAAGCAGAAGATAAACATACAGGTTGTACTTCAATTGGCTATTATTGGGTGTTTAAGTGTTGCGAGATGAAAGATTATGCAACTACCATGTTTATTGATGAAACAATCAATAATAACATTACATATTCAGGAGACTATATCGGAATCGTTGGCGAAGTTCATATTAACGCTGATGTTACTTTTGATAATTCTATAGTATATTATCATCCAGGTGCTAGGATATATGTAGATCCTAAAGCCAATTTTACCGTAATAAATTCCGAATTAAAGCTTGCTGAATGTAAATATATGTGGGATGGAATATATATTATGGATCCAACTGCAAAATTAATCTTACAAGACAATACTATTGTCCGTGATGCACTCAATCCTGTTGTTTCTTTAAATTGTGGAAGCTATTCTATTAGCGGAAATACCTTTGATAATAATCACAAAGATATTGTAGTGAAAAATTGCGAAGATATTATACATGGTGAAATATATGCAAACTCCTTTAATGAAACAGAACTGGGCTATGGGACTGGTAATTATCTTATTGGACATCCTGCTATTGGAAACAGTGCCCCTTATTATAAACATTTAGCTATTGAGGTTGATAAGGTCGCAGCACAACTTTCTCCAATTAATTATATGCAAATTGGAGACATGAATCAAATGGGCAATAAATTTTATTGTGATTATGGAATATCTATAGATCGTTCTTTTGTTGAAATAAGTCGAAATATGTTTTATGAATTCTATCAAAACAATAATAATACTAACCCTACAGGATATGGTATTAAGATAAATGGATATCAAAACAAATACTCTACAAATAAAAATGCAGATGTTTTTATTCATGATAATCTTTTTAACAAAGGAACTAATGCTATTTATTCGGAATTTTCAACAGATTTACTAATTGAAGACAATGTTATTAGAAGAAATAGAGGTGTATATTTCGCATTTCAGCAAGACAAAAAAACAGTTATCATTAGAAATAATGATTTGTTTAATGCACAAATTGTCGCTTACATTAACCCAATATGTAATGCCCAAATAGCTCATAATACAATCTTTTTTAACCCGACTTTTAGCGGAGGAACAAATGCATGGGCTATTCGTATTAACGAATATTCTTCAAATACAAGCGGTGCATATCATATTACTTCTAATGAAATCAAAAATGCAGATGTTAGTATTTCGAATTATAATACAAACGGAATATTAATAGAGAACAATACTATTGATTTAAAAAACACAAGCAATCCCTCTTATGGTATATTATCTAACGGTGCTTTAAACAGTAAAATACATAATAATTTTATTAACGGGAAAAATACAAATAACCTTAACTCTTTTGGAATTGCTTGTGGATTAAACCCAAACACCTCTGTATATTGCAATTATGTAAGAAAATGCGGACACGGAATTAGCTTTGCCGGCACCAATCCTTCTAGCGTGAAAAACAACACTATGAAAAGAAATCACTATGGTCTTACGCTACGTGTGAACGGCTATATAGGCGACCAAGGCTCTCCAACTGCTCCTTGCGATAATAGCTGGCAACAGAATAATTATGCTACTTATTGTTTTTCTTCTATAGGGCAAAACAATACGCTCTATGTTAGGAATTGGAATAATTATAATCCGAATATAGGTCTTCATTATGAACCACCAACATATCCATATAATGAATTTGCAAAATCTGTGCATAATGTAAGTAGTCATCCAACCCCTTGTGTTATTAATGCTGGCCCTGGGGGAGGAAATTTTGGACAAATAGGGCTTTTTCATAAAATAGCTAAAAAACAAATACAATATGCAAGTCATCAGGCAGAAAAGGAATGGATAAGCGAAAAGGAATTATACAAGATGTTAAAACATGATAGTATAGTATCGTTACTGTTACAAACTGATACCATATTAAGTGAGTTTGTGGATAGCGTGGAGCAAAGTAATTTGGGCACATTGGAAGAAACAAAGGAGTTGATGGCAGCAGAAAACATGCAGGGAGCAAAGCTAAGTAATGAGATGCTGACCCCAAGCATACAAACAGAATATTATGAAAAAATGCTCAATGAAATTATGATTAACTATACCCTTTCGAATTTCCAAGCTATTCCAAATGCAATATTAGATAGCTTAAGGGTAGTTGCACAAATGTGTCCTTTTGAGCAGGGAGTAGCAGTCTATCGTGCACGCGCTTTATTAAGCCATTATGATACTATAGTGTATGTAAATATTTGTGAGCAGGGCGATGAAAACCAATATCGTTCTTCAGAGCAAATCAAAGACACATTAAATACAAAGGATGCTGATAATCTTATGCTTTATCCAAATCCAACCAATGAAATACTCTATATTGAGATTAATAACGATGAAGATATTGATTATTTCTTTGAAATTGCGGATTTAATCGGTAGAATAGTGCTTAGAGAAAAGATAATAGAAACAAAAACAAGGATTGATGTTTCCAAATTGGCAAAAGGTTCATATATTTACAGCATTAAAAACTCCGAACAAATACCTTTAAAAACAGATAAGTTAATAA
>CAZJZP010000068.1:0-9774 GCA_964550505.1 uncultured Prolixibacteraceae bacterium
CAACGCCCATTGTAGCACGAATAAAAATATATTCTATTGGATGATGAGAGTTTCGCAATTCGTTCCAGTTAATTATTCCTTGGTAATGCGAGATATCTATTCCAAAAACATAGGGAGAATCCGAAATGCTAAGGTTTTCTTCTTGCTTAGTAGAATAATACAGGATAATACTGGATAAAACCCCAATAAAAATCCCACTAAAGAATAAAACAGCACCATTTATTTTGTTTAATTTAATTTGATTGTTTGTGCTTCTGGAGAAAAACTGCTGTTTATTCGTGCCAAGATATCTTAATAAGAAATAAATAAACAAAAATAAAATAATAAAAATAACTAATAAAAGAATAAAGCGAAAAGGGAAGAGTTTAATATAATCAATGATTGTTGCTGTCATTTTGCTGTTTTATTCTTTCAGTTCAAAATTATGTTTATCAATAGTGTGGAGCTGCCGGGAGTCGAACCCGGGTCCAAACAAGTAGCTGATAGGCTTTCTACATGCTTAGTTTATTATTAATTGTCGGGGAGAATCCGGAAACAAACACCCAAATTTTCCCTTAGTCTTTTCATTTCATTTTGTCGTCAAGACTCCGACAAAACTAGTCTGAAATTTATTACACCCCATGCTCAGACCGGAATCAGACTGCTCCATCTGTGGGATGTCTTGCTTCTGCTCCTAGAGCAGAATAAAGCTTAACCTACTAAACTTCGGTTACGCAGCAAGAGCGAAGTTATTATCGCCAATTATAAGTTGAGAACTCATTAGTAACGAGCTAAATTCTCAATGCCCGGCATGCTTACATATCCACTATCCTTGCTGTCAAAACCAGACCAGCCCCATAAACAAAGAACTTTTGCGTGTGCAAAGATACAAATACTATTCCAAATACAGCGATAAATGCTGTTTTTATTATTCGCCGATAGGATTAACGTAGGTTTTTATGTCTTTATCTGTGATTTCTTTGTCGCAAAGGATTACCAAGCGTTCTACTACGTTGCGTAATTCTCTGACATTTCCTGTCCACGGCATTTTCTTTAACTCTATCAATGCTTTTTCGGTAAAATGCATTTTCGCTTTGCCTTGCGATGTGCAGATTTCTTCCATAAAATGATTAGCTAAAATCGGAATATCGTCAGCCCTGTTTCTAAGTGCAGGAACTTCAATGATTATCACACTTAAACGATGGTATAAATCTTCCCTGAATTTCCCCTTTTCAATTTCTTCTTTTAAATTCTTGTTGGTAGCTGCAATTACGCGAACATCAACTGTAATGTCTTTTTCACCACCAACGCGCATGATTTTATTTTCTTGCAAAGCGCGCAATACTTTTGCTTGAGCAGAAAGACTCATATCTCCAATTTCATCTAAAAACAAGGTGCCTCCATTGGCTTGCTCAAAATCTCCTTTTCGTTGTTTGATAGCCGAAGTAAAAGAGCCTTTTTCGTGACCAAAAAGCTCACTTTCAATTAATTCAGAAGGAATTGCTGCGCAATTTACTTCAACGAAAGCAGTATTATTTCTGTTGCTTTTTTCGTGTATCCACCTGGCTACTAATTCTTTTCCAGTACCATTTTCACCTGTAATTAATACCCTGGCATCGGTTGGAGCAACCCTGTCAATCATGTCTTTAATTTTTTCCAATTGTTCCGATTCTCCAATCATATCCCATGTTCTGCTGACTTGCTTTTTAAGTGTTTTGGTTTCTTTAACCAAATCGGTTCTGTCTAAAGCATTTCTAATGGTAATAAGTAAGCGGTTTAAATCCAAGGGTTTGGAAATATAATCGTAAGCTCCTTTTTTTATTGCTTCAACTGCTGTTTCAATATCTCCGTGTCCTGAAATCATAATAACAGGAATATCATTGTTTTGTTTGAGAATATTACTTAGCGTTTCAATTCCGTCCATCTTTGGCATTTTGATGTCGCATAAAATCACATCATACTTATTACTGCCAACTAATTTCAGTCCTTCCATTCCATTTTCAGCATCGTCAACTTTAAATTTTTCGTATTCTAAAATATCACGTAAGGTATTTCGAATACTTTTTTCATCGTCGATTACTAATATTTTTGCCATTTTTCTTTTCGTTTTAGTGAGTCCAAAAGTAAAAAAATATTCTCAATCTAATTCATTTTTGCTGTTTTCTATTCTTTTTATGCCAAAAAGGCAGTAAAAATAGCCATTTAATGACTTTTAGTCGCTTGTGTAGTCTTGGCAGATAATTTGCGCAAGAGCTCGAAAAAAGGAGAACGAATGAATTTAAATCAATTTACGATTAAGGCAAGAGAAAGTATTCAGAAAGCCGGAATAATAGCTTCATCAAATGGAAATCAAGCTATAGAAACAGCACATTTATTAAAAGCAATATTGGAAGAAGTTCCAGATATTTGTTCTTTTATTTTTAATAAATTAGGTGTTTCACAGTCGGTTGTTGAGAATGCTTTGGAGAAAATACTGCAAAGTTTCCCAAAAGTGAGCGGAGGTGATGCCTATTTTAGTCGTGATATGTCTAAGTTGCTCAACGATGCAGTGCAGTTGAGTTCGAAAATGAAGGATGATTTTGTGTCGATTGAACATCTTTTAATAGCTATGCTTGGCGTAAAAGATCAAGTTTCGTCTTTATTAAAAGATGCAGGGATGAAAGAAAAGGACTTGATTCAGGCAATTGAGGAATTGCGAAAAGGGTCTAAGGTAAACAGCGAATCGGCAGAGGAGACCTATCATTCCTTAAAACGCTATGCAATAAATTTAAATGAGATGGCGGCTGCCAATAAGTTGGATCCGGTAATTGGAAGAGATGAAGAAATCCGAAGAATTATCCAAATACTTTCCAGAAGGACAAAAAATAATCCTATTTTAATTGGTGAACCTGGTGTTGGTAAAACAGCAATTGCAGAAGGATTAGCCCACAGAATTGTGAAAGGTGATGTGCCGGAACAATTAAAATCAAAGAAGATTTATTCTTTGGATATGGGTGCTCTGATTGCAGGAGCAAAATACAAGGGAGAATTTGAAGAACGATTAAAAGCCGTTGTGAAAGAAGTTGTTGCGGCAGAAGGTGAATTATTTCTGTTTATTGATGAAATCCATACCTTGGTTGGAGCAGGAAAAAGTGAAGGAGCAATGGATGCAGCAAATATATTGAAACCTGCATTGGCAAGAGGAGAATTGCGTGCAATCGGCGCGACAACCCTCAATGAATACCAGAAATATTTTGAGAAAGACAAGGCTTTGGAAAGACGTTTTCAAAAAGTGATGGTAGATGAACCTGATGTGATGAGTGCGATTTCTATCCTTCGAGGTTTGAAAGAACGCTATGAAGCACACCATAAAGTCAGGATTCTAGATGAAGCTATTATTGCAGCGGTGGAACTGTCCAATCGTTATATTACAGAACGGTTTTTACCGGATAAAGCAATTGATTTGATGGATGAATCAGCTGCTAAATTAAGTATGGAGATGAATTCCTTGCCCGAAGAAATTGATGAAGTGGAACGACGAATACAGCAGTTGGAAATTGAGCGGGAAGCGATAAAAAGAGAAAAAGATCAATCTAAAATAGATGCTTTAAGTAAAGAAATTGCTGAATTATCTGAACAACGTGATTCTTTCAGGGCTAAATGGCAACAAGAGAAGGAATTGATTGATAAAATTCAGGAAAATAAAGTCGCTATTGAAAACTATAAAGCAGAAGCTGAACGATTGGAAAGAGAAGGAGATTATGGCAGAGTGGCGGAGATACGTTATGGTTTAATAAAAACTGCTGAAGAAAAAATCGCAAAAACCAAAGCGAAATTAGTAGAAATGCAAGGAGAGAAAGCAATGATTGACGAAGAGGTTGGAGCAGATGATATTGCTGATATTGTAGCTCGTTGGACAGGAATTCCGGTAAGCAGAATGTTGGAAAGTGAACGAGAGAAATTACTGAAACTGGAAGATGAACTGCATAAACGCGTTGTTGGACAAGACATAGCTATTCAAGCGGTTTCGGATGCTGTGCGCAGAAGCAGGGCAGGATTGCAGGACGAGCGAAAGCCTATTGGTTCCTTTATCTTTCTTGGGTCAACAGGAGTAGGAAAAACAGAATTGGCTAAAGCTTTAGCTGAATTTCTTTTCGATGATGAGGGCTTGATGACCAGAATAGATATGTCGGAATACCAAGAAAGACATTCTGTTTCCCGATTAATTGGAGCACCTCCGGGCTATGTCGGCTATGATGAAGGCGGACAACTTACGGAAGCGGTCAGAAGAAAGCCGTATTCTGTGATATTGTTGGATGAGATTGAAAAAGCACATCCCGATGTGTTTAATATTCTGCTTCAGGTTTTGGATGATGGAAGATTAACAGACAATAAAGGTCGTGTGGTGAATTTTAAGAATACGATTATTGTCATGACATCCAATATCGGCTCGCACATTATTCAGGAAAAACTGAAAAATATCAATGACGATAACAGAGAAGAATTGCTGGAAAACACCACTTCTGCATTGATGGAGGTATTAAAACAGCATCTCAGACCAGAATTTTTGAACAGAATAGATGAGGTGATAATGTTTTCTCCTTTAAATGCACAAGAGATTAAGGAAATTGTGCGCTTGCAATTACAACAGTTAATAGCTATGCTTCGGGAGAAAAATATCCAAATGGAAATTAGCGAGTCTGTTGTGGAATACTTGGCAGAAATCGGCTACGATCCTGTTTTTGGAGCCCGACCAGTAAAACGTGCTATTCTAAAAGAATTCCTGAATGCATTATCCAAGAAAATTATTGCAGGCGATGTTGATCCGAAGAAAACATTGAAGGCGATGATGGCAAATGGAAACGTGGAGTTTGTGCATGAATAAGCTAAAGTAGATTTTATACTCAAGAAAAAAGCGACCCTAATTGGAGTCGCTTTTTTTTTATTATTGATTATTGTCTTTGTCTTCCCTCATATCTAATTCTTCAAGAAGCTTATATTTTGCTTGTCGAGTTTTCCATCTTTCTCTAGCGTATTTTTGCATATCTGTTATGGTGTCTTTTTCATCCAATATTTCAAGACCCAGGAGTGTTTCAATAATATCTTCCATTGTTACAATGCCATCAAAACCCCCAAATTCATCAACGATAAGTGCGATATGTTGCTTCTTCTTTAGCAGTAATTCCCATAAAGAAAATAGTGTAATGCTTGAAGGTACTATTACGATAGCTTTTTTTATTTTCTTGAGTTTAAGATTTTGTTTACCCTCTGCTATATTTTCAAATACCTCTTGTCGTAAGACATAGCCGCTAATATCTTCTGAATCTCCTGAATAAACAGGAATTCGGGAATAACATAAATAATCTTTGTTTTTTAGAAAATCATTCATGGAAATATTTTCATCGGCGGTAACAACTACTACTCTGGGAGTCATGATGTCCGTAGCTTTTACAATTTTCAGTTTTAGTATATTTTGAATAATTTTATTCTCTTTATCGGAGAATAAGCCTTCATTTGTTCCAATACTGGCTAAAGCTGCTATTTCTTCTCTGCTGGTTGATTGCGCTTTTGCATTTCTAGAAATAATTTTGGTGATGACAGCAGCCATTATAACTAATGGATAAGTTAAAATAATCATTATTTTAATCGTATAATAGGAAAAGGAACTTAGACTTCGCCAATATTTGGCTCCAATGGTTTTTGGAATTATTTCGGTAAATATTAAAATAAGAATGGTGAGTACTGCTGATACAACACCAAAGTATGTTTCCCCAAAGACTTTCACCGCTTGAGCTCCAACGCCTGCTGCTCCAATGGTGTGTGCGACTGTATTGAGCGATAAAATGGCAGATAAGGGTTTGTCAATATTTATTTTTAGATTAATAAATGATTTAGCCCAAGCTTTGCCATTATTGTTTTTCACAAGCAAAAAGGATTGTTGAGTTGAAAGAAGAACCGATTCCATTATGGAGCAGAGAAAAGAAACGACTAAAGCGAGTAATAAATATGCAATTAAAGCTAGCATTTGTTATTTCAATTTTGTTATGTGTTTATCCTAATGAAGTTTGAAAAACCAAGTATTAAGAATGATGATTCTTCAAATTTATCCTATAAATTTAATGCAAATCTAAGGAAAAATTTAAGATGTTGTTTAATAATTGCTTTGTAACAAAAAAAACACATGTCTAGAAGTATTTTAATCACGTAAAAATCTAAATAATAGAAAAAAAACTACGTAATTTGCAGAGCAAAAATAATAGTTAATACATTGTAGAATATTTTACGGATTTAAATGAAAAACAAATATTTTGATCTTATCGACCAAAGTTTTTATTTTCCTCAAGAAGGCTTTGACTTACGCGATGACTTTTTAAGTTTTCAGGGTATCTCCTTGAAATATTTAATTAATAAATACGGAACACCTTTTCGTTTTATCTATCTTCCCAAAATTGGTGATCAGATTAAAAAAGCTAGAAATCTTTTTAACAGAGCCATAAAGAAGCATAATTACCAAGGGAAATACTTTTATTGTTATTGTACAAAATGTAATCACTTTTCCCATGTAGTACAAGAAACCTTAAAGCATAATGTTAATCTTGAAACGTCTTCATCTTACGATATTGACCTGATATTCAATTTGTTGGATAATCAAAAAATTGATCTTAAACGTACAATCTTACACAACGGCTATAAAACAGATGAGCATCTCAAGAAAATTGTTGATTTACAGAAAAAAGGTTTTGAAAACTCTATTGTGATTCTTGATAGCATCGATGAATTGGAACGATTACAAAAAATAGCAAAAGGAATGTCCTTAAAAATCGGAATTCGAATGGCAATCAATGAAGAGGCACAATCTTCATACTATACTTCACGACTAGGAATAAGAAGCACTGAAATTATTGATTTTTACGAGAACAAAATCAAAAAAGCCAAAAATGTAGAACTAAAAATGCTGCATTTCTTTGTGGATTCCGGCATTAAAGACAGTTTATACTATTGGGGAGAGTTTCAACGAGCATTGAGTTTGTATATTGAATTGAAGAAAAAGTCAGATACCTTGGATTCTTTTAACCTTGGAGGAGGTTTCCCTATCCGAAATCACCTTGGATTTGAGTATAATTATGAATATATGATTTCTGAAATAGTTTCCAATATTCAACAAAGTTGTGATAAAGAACAGGTAGAACATCCCGATATTTATACCGAATTTGGGAAATATACGATAGGAGAGAGTGGTGCTATTATTTTTAAAGTATTAGAACAAAAGTTGCAAAATGATACAGAAGCTTGGTATATTGTTGACAATAGTTTGATGAATACCATTCCTGATGCTTGGTCGATACAAGAAAAGTTTATTCTACTGCCTATCAATAAATGGCAAAATGAATATGGAAGGGTAAATATTGGCGGTATTAGTTGTGATCATTCCGATTATTATAATTCTGAAGATTTTAATCAGGAAGTTTTATTGCCAAAGATTGACTCCAAAGACAAAGAACCCTTGTATCTTGGATTTTTCCATACCGGAGCTTATCAAGATTCCATCAGTGGATATGGTGGAATTAAACATTGTTTAATTCCTTCTCCAAAACATGTTATTATCGACAGAGACGAAAACGGTAATTTTTTCGATTATGTTTATCGTCATGAACAAACAGCAGAAGATATGTTTAATATTCTAGGCTATACCAAAGAATGAGAAGATTTGCAGGAATAGAAGAAAAATACTGTCGCTATGAAAATGCCGCAGTTTTATTGCAATCCATTCCTTACGACGGAACAAGTACCTGGGGAAAAGGTGCGGATAAAGGCTTTCAAGCTTTTTTGCTGGCATTGGAAAATATGGAACTCTATGATATTGAAACAGATTCTGAAGCGTATAAAAATGGAGTTCACATCTTAGATGCCATCACAGAATCTTCTTCTCCTGAAGCTGTTTTTCAAGCGGTTTATACAAATACAAAAAATATATTAAAAACAGATAAATTGCTGAGCTTTTTTGGCGGCGAACACGCTGTCAGTATTGGAATAATCAAAGCTTTTTACGAAAAACATCCTGATATTACTATTGTACAATTGGATGCACATGCTGATTTGCGACCCAATTATTTAGGAACTCCCTATAATCACGCATGTGCAGTGCATGATGCTTCCCAAAATGCAAATTTAATTCAGATTGGTATCCGCAGTATGGATGTGTCCGAAAAGGAATTTCTGAATACAGATAAATGTTTTTTCGCAGAAAATATCCGTCAACAGCCTGATTGGATGGATAAAGCTCTTGCACTAATTGGAGAAAAAGTATATTTAACCATCGATTTGGATGTCTTTGATTCTTCCATTATGCCTTCTACCGGAACGCCAGAGCCCGGAGGCTTGTATTGGTATGAGACTTTAAGTTTCCTCAAACGCTTAATTCAAGAGAGGAAACTACTGGGTTTTGATATCGTTGAGTTGGCTCCTTCTGAAAGCAATAAAGCACCGGATTTTTTAGTTGCTAAATTGTATTATAAAATATTGTCTTATTATTTTTCATCAACTAAATAAAATAGCTATGTCTGAAAAATTTAGCATTACGGATTTTATCAAAAAACACTATAAGCATTTTAACGCTGCAAGTTTAGTGGATGCTGCGGAAGCTTACGTTAGTCATTTGAAAGACGGCAAAAAAATGATGATTACCCTTGCTGGGGCAATGAGTACCGCAGAACTGGGAATTTCTCTTGCTGAAATGATTCGCCAAGATAAAGTACAAATAATATCTTGTACCGGAGCAAATCTGGAAGAAGATATTATGAATTTGGTTGCCCATTCTCATTACAAAAGAGTTCCAGAATATCGGGATTTAACGCCGCAGCAGGAAAGAGAATTGCTGGATAAAGGCTTAAATCGGGTTACAGATACTTGTATTCCGGAAGAAGAAGCTTTCCGACGCTTGCAACAACATATCTTTGCTATTTGGAAAGAAGCAGAGGAGAAAGGGGAACGTTATTTTCCGCATGAGTATATGTATAAAATGCTGCTTTCCGGTGTTTTGGAGCAATATTATGAGATTGATTCCGAAAATAGCTGGATGTTGGCAGCAGCGGAGAAAAATATTCCGATTGTGGTTCCCGGCTGGGAAGATTCTACTATGGGAAATATATTTGCATCTTATTGTATAAAAGGCGACCTAAAACCTTCTACCATGAAAAGCGGCATTGAATATATGTGCTTTTTAGCAGATTGGTACACTGATAATGCAGAAGATAAAGGTATTGGTTTCTTCCAGATTGGTGGCGGTATTGCCGGTGATTTTCCCATTTGCGTCGTTCCGATGTTGTATCAGGATTTAGAGCGAACAGATACGCCTTTTTGGAGTTATTTCTGTCAAATAAGTGACTCTACCACCAGTTACGGTTCTTATTCTGGAGCTGTTCCCAACGAAAAAATCACCTGGGGAAAATTGGATATTGATACACCAAAATTTATCATCGAATCCGATGCCACCATTGTTGCACCACTGATTTTTGCCTTTGTGTTGGAGAATTGATAGACATTTCTTTTCTTCAATATTGGCGAACTAGCAAAAATACCGATAGCTATTTATTCGATTTTATCGATGATTAAATCTTAGCGTACCTTTGCGTTAAAAAAAAGTTTGCGACTTTGTCATGCAGAACGAAGTGAAGCATCTCAGTGTGAGAGTCAGGGTGAGCCCGAGAAACAGCTCTTGCCTCAGTGAATGCTTTAGCAGGTGATTCTACGCTGCGTTTAGAGGAAAAAAACATAGAAATCCCAAGCTCCAAACTCCAAATACCAAACACTATAAAG
>CAZJZP010000069.1:0-9765 GCA_964550505.1 uncultured Prolixibacteraceae bacterium
GAAGATGTAACAGAGGATTACGTGGACTTGCAAACAAGGCTTAAAACAAAGAAAAAGGTTGAAGAACGATACGAGGCCATATTGTTAAAAGCAAACAGTATTTACGATATTTTGCAAGTTGAACGGGAACTAGCAAGCATCAGAGAACAAATTGAGGCTGTGGAAGGAAGGTTGCGTTATTACAACGACAGAATATCCTACAGCACAATTAACTTAAGTGTGTATGAGGTATTAGAATATGTTCCAAAATCTCCAGATCAACGCTTTAGTTCTAAATTTAAAAAAGCATTGGTTAGTGGTTGGAGAGGTTTGGTTAACTTTTTTATCGGTGTTTTATATTTATGGCCCTTCTGGCTAATTGTAGCTTTGACTTGGTGGATAATTAGAAGGATTATTAAGCGTAGAAGAAAAAGAAAACAAAAATTACAATAAAATTTTCTAGCTTTGCAGGCGTAAAACAAGTATCTGGTATTGTTTTACGCCTGTTCTTTGTTAAAAAACCCCACGTAAAATCAAAAAAAGAACAGCTATTCACAATTATTTGTGAATAAATTTGACTTTTATAAAAATAGTTGTACTTTTGCAGCCCGTTTTTTCGGAAGATTATAAATAAATAAAAGAATATCAAAGGATGGACGCATTAAGTTATAAGACAGTTTCCGCAAACGAAAAGACCGTTCAAAAAGAATGGTTACTTGTGGATGCTGAAAACGAGACATTAGGAAGACTTGCCTCAAGAGTGGCCTTTTTATTGAGAGGGAAACACAAAACAAACTATACCCCTCATGTTGATTGTGGAGATAATATTGTCATTATCAACGCAGAAAAAATACAATTAACTGGAAAAAAGATGGATGATAAAACCTATATCAGACATACCGGTTATCCAGGCGGTCAAAGATTTGCAACTCCTAGGGAATTATTACGAAAAAAACCAGAGGCAATTATTGAAAAAGCGGTTAGAGGAATGCTCCCAAAAAACAGACTAGGTAGAGAGTTGTTCAGAAACCTCTATGTATATGTTGGAAACGAGCATAAACAAGAAGCACAACAACCAAAGAAAATCAATTTATCCACCATTATAAGTTAAGGCATGGAAGTTATTAATAAAATCGGAAGAAGAAAAAAAGCTATTGCTCGCATATACTTAAGCGAAGGAAAAGGAAACATCCAAGTAAATGGGAAGGATTATAAAGAATATTTTCCTACGGCTATATTGCATTATGTTGTAACTCAAGCTTTTCAGTTAACAGAAACAGAAAACAAATACGACATTAAGGCAAACTTAGATGGAGGAGGAATTAAAGGTCAAGCAGAAGCCCTTCGATTAGCAATATCAAGAGCATTATGTGAAATTGATACAGAACACCGTCCGGTGCTTAAGAAAAATGGATTAATGCGAAGAGATCCTCGTATGGTTGAACGTAAAAAACCGGGGCAACCCAAGGCAAGGAAGAAATTCCAGTTCAGCAAGCGTTAATCTTTTACAAAACCTATGGACTGAGTTAAGTATCCAAATTATCAAGACTTCGTTAAGAACTACTTGATAATTGCTTAAATAAAGGAATGTTAACAAAAAAAACAAAAAAATGACAAAAGTAAGTTTTGATGAATTACTTGATGCTGGATCACATTTTGGGCATCTAAAACGTAAGTGGAATCCAAATATGGCTCCATATATTTTTATGGAAAGAAACGGGATTCATATTATTGATTTGCACAAAACAGCTGCTAAAATTGAAGAAGCTGCTTCAGCAATGAAACAAATAGCTAAATCGGGAAAGAAAATCCTGTTTGTTGCAACTAAAAAACAGGCAAAATCTGTTTTGGTTGAAAGAATGAAAACAGTAAATATGCCTTACGTTACAGAACGTTGGCCAGGAGGAATGCTTACTAATTTTGCTACTATTCGTAAAGCTGTCAAAAAAATGACATCTATTGATAAGTTAACGCAGGATGATTCTTACAAAAATATTTCTAAAAGAGAACGTTTACAAATTGCTCGAGAAAGAGCAAAATTAGAAAAACAACTAGGCAGTATTTCTGATCTTAACAGATTGCCTGCAGCTCTTTTTATTGTTGATATTAGCAAAGAACATATTGCTGTTGCAGAAGCAAAAAAATTAAACATCCCAACTTTTGCAATTGTTGATACCAATTCAAATCCAAATTTGGTTGACTTTGCTATTCCAGCCAATGATGATGCATCAAAATCTATTGATACTATTTTGAAATATATCACTGCAGCAGTGGAAGAAGGTCTTTCTGAACGCAAGTTTGAAAAAGAAAAACAAATGGAAGAACAAGAGGAAGAAGAAAGAAAAGAAAGAGAAGCGGTGAAATCAAAAACGCTGGAACAATTTGAAGAAGAAGAGAATGAATCAGCGAATAAACCCAAAAAAGTAGTTGCTAAAACAGCAAGAAAAAGAATAGTTAAAAAAGATTAATTTAAAAAGAAGAATAAAATGACAAAAATAACAGCAGCAGACGTAAATAAGCTCAGACAACAAACCGGCGCTGGTATGATGGATTGTAAAAATGCATTAACAGAGGCAGAAGGAGATTTTGAAAAGGCAATTGAAGTTTTACGTAAAAAAGGACAAAAAGTAGCAAGTAAACGCGCAGACAGAGATGCTAACGAAGGATTCGTTGTGGCAAAAATTAACGAAACCAATGATTTTGCAACAATTCTTATGTTGAATTGCGAAACTGACTTTGTAGCCAAAAACGATGACTTTATCGCTTTTGCAAATCTAATTTCAGATTATGCAACTCAACATCAAATAAAAGACCTTTCTTCTCTTATTGCAGCAGAAATTGATGGTTTAAGCCTTGAAACAAGAATAGCTGAACAAACAGGGAAAATTGGAGAAAAAATTGAACTTTCCAGATACCAAGTTGTGGAAGCAGCTTTTGTACATGCTTATAATCACCCAGGAAACAGAATTGCAAGTATTGTTGGTCTTAACAAAAAAGATACTGCCAATGTTGCCGAAGTTGCAAAAGAAATTACTATGCAAATTGCAGCAATGAATCCAGTTGCTTTAGATGAAAAGTATGTACCTCAAGAAGTTATCGATAAAGAAATTGAAATCGGTAAAGAGCAAGCAATTCAAGAAGGAAAAGCTCCTGAATTAGCAGAAAAAATTGCGAAAGGAAAACTGAATAAATTCTTCAAAGAAAACACCTTGGTAAATCAAGAATATATTGGCGACAGTAAAAAAACGGTTGCGCAATATATTGCAGAACAAGACAAAGATTTACAAATTGTAGATTTTAAACGACTTGCTTTAGGTCAATAAAAGTTTTTTTAAATAAAACATAAGCCTTTACATTTTGTAAGGGCTTTTTTTTATGCATTAAAATAATTGACATAATCTCTTAGTAATAAAAAGAGTTTCTTATATGTTTCATAATACACATTGTCCGCATTGTCTCTGGGAGTGTGGTAATCTTTGAAAATTTCTCCTTTCATTATAAACAAACAAGCAGGTATTCCCTTTTTATGAAAAGAATAGTGGTCGCTGTCGGGAGTGATTTCTTCCAAATGAAAGCCTTTGATGTATTCTTTTTCTTTGTTTATTTTTAACAGTATCTCCAACTCCTTTGACACCTCTTTATTGGATTGCAAGGTAACGCTATCACAAAGGTCAGCAATCATGTCCAAATTAACAACTGAATGTATTTGCTCCATTGGAAAAAGAGGGTTGTTTACATAGTAATCCGAACCTTTTAATCCCGCTTCTTCTGCTGCAAAAGCCATAAAGACCAAAGAATAATCAGGGCCTTGCTCTTCTGCTATAAAATATTCTGCTAAATTCAACAGCATGGCAACTCCGCTGGCATTATCATTAGCTCCGGGATAAAAAACATCAGAGCCCAAATGTCCTAAATGATCATAATGTGCTGTGAATACAATAAAGGAATCTTTATGTGCTTTACCTTCTATGTATCCTATTACATTTTGAGTGGGATAATCTTCTACAAACTCATTTTCCACGTTTAGTTTAATTTCTTTAATCGGATGATTAACGGCTGCTTTATCTATCCATAGAATTGTTTTGGGGATAGTTAGATATGCATGTGCAACATACCAACGAGGAGGAAAATCCCAAAACATAATCATTCCAGCAATATCGCTTGATTGTATCTTTTTCAATGCCTCCCTATTTGAATATATATAGCTGAAATCGCAAGCAACAAAAAGCTTTTCTGTATTTAATGCATTAATCTCTGTCATTACTTTGTCGATAGAAAAGTCAATCGTATCAATCGTATAAACATCAAATGTCTCATTATTACCCGAAGAATATTCTCTTACAACAAAATCCTGTCCTGCTTGCATTGTTTTACCGTCCACTTCTAATTCCATGGCAGCTGGAAATGTATTAATGCTGATAGAAAATTCCTGAAAATAATTGTCAAAGGAGGCTAATCCTAATTTTTCATATTCTTTTTTAATAAAGTTTGCAGCTTTATAATCGCCTCTGTCATAATACCCTCTTCCATGATATTCAGCTGAAGCCAGAGTAGAAATAATTTCTTTTGTATATGCTATATTCTGCGCATATATAAGACTTGACAAAAGCAACAAGACAATACAACTAATTAATTTTTTCATTTTTTTAGTTTTTAAATTTTCCATAAACATAGTATAAAAAAGCTTTGACATATTGGTAATTCTTGCTTTTTTTCTTTCTTTATGTTGATTACTATAGATTTTTATTATTTTTACATCATTAAAAGAGAACTTATCTAAGATGAAATACAAAAAAATACTCCTTAAACTCAGTGGAGAGTCCCTAATGGGAAAGAATGACTATGGAATAAGTCCCACTCAGTTAAAAGTTTATGTAGAAGACATTAAAAGTCTTTATCAAAAGAATATTCAAATAGGAATCGTTATTGGCGGTGGTAATATTTTCAGAGGCATTCAAGGTGCGGCAGAAGGTTTCGACAGGGTTCAGGGTGATTATATGGGGATGTTGGCTACTGTGATTAATAGCATGGCTTTGCAGTCGGAAATGGAAAAACAAGGACTTCCTTCTGTCCTTTTATCGGGAATAGAGATTAATCCTATTTGCGAAAAAATGAGTCGCTCAAAAGCAAAAAACTTACTAGAAGCAGGGAAAATTGTAATTATTGCAGCGGGGACAGGAAATCCGTATTTCACTACAGATACAGCTGCCGCACTCCGTGCTGTTGAGATTGAAGCAGACGTTTTGCTTAAAGGAACGCGTGTTGACGGTGTCTATGATTCTGATCCCGAAAAAAACCCTAATGCTCAAAAATTCAAGAAAATCAGTTTTCAGGAAGCGTATGAAAAAGAATTGAAAATAATGGATTTAACAGCATTTTCTCTTTGTATGGAAAATAACATACCTATTCTTGTTTTCGACATGAATACAAAAGGCAATTTGCTACGAATAATTGATGGCGAAGAAATCGGATCCATTATTGAATAAAAAAGAAATTTTATATCTTTGTAACTTACCAAAATTATACAACTATGACTGAAGAAATACAATTTTGTAAAGATGAAGCCAAGGAGGGAATGGAAAACGCCCTTGTTTTTTTAGAAAAAGAATTTTCTAAGATTAGAGCAGGAAAAGCCGACCCTCAAATTTTGGAAGGTATTTTTGTGGATTTTTACGGAACCAAAACTCCATTATCTCAAACAGCAAA
The DNA here is from genome assembly GCA_964550505.1 of uncultured Prolixibacteraceae bacterium. Lineage (GTDB taxonomy): Bacteria > Bacteroidota > Bacteroidia > Bacteroidales > CAZJZP01 > CAZJZP01. The sequence goes on from CAZJZP010000069.1 coordinate 5,686, forward strand.
CATCAATGTCCCTGACCCTAAAACCATTGTTATACAACCTTGGGACAAAAGCATACTTGCTGAAGTAGAGAAAGAAATATTAGCAGCAAACTTAGGCTTAACACCTCAAAACAACGGTGAGATTATCCGTATTAATATCCCTGCTTTAACAGAAGAAAGAAGGAAAGAGTTTGTAAAAAAAGCAAAAAACGAAGCGGAAAATGCAAAAATTAGCATCAGAAATGTTCGTCGTAGCGCTAATGAAGAAGCTAAAAAACTAGAAAAAGATGGTGCTCCAGAAGATGCTATCAAAAAACTAGTTGATGATATTCAAAAACTCACAGATGATTATGTGAAAAAAACGGATGAACTTCTCGATAAGAAAGAAAAAGACATTATGACTATATAAAAAAAAGAGGCAAATCTGCCTCTTTTTTTTTCATTCTTATTCAACTATAATATCATAGGGTAATCTTGCTTGCACTTCCTCCATTTCAAGGAAACTCTTTGCATATTTATAATACACATAAGTTTCTTCTCCTAGTTCTTTCTTGGCAAAAAACAAACTCACAGTTGCACTAAAGTCTGATAACAGTTGTTCAAAAACATCTTTTTGTTTTGGATATTCTATCAAACTATAAGATCCTTCTTCTAAGCCCGCTAGTTTAGCTGCTTCTATTATTGCAGCATCCATTCCACCAAACTCATCAATTAAGCCTAAGCGTTTTGCATCAATACCGCTCCACACTCTACCTTGACCAATGGTATCCACCTGGGCTTTTGTCATTCCTCTGCCTTCTGCAACATGAGTGATAAACACATCGTATATTTCTTCGATATAGGATTGGATTTTGTTTTTTTCGAAATCACTTAATCTTCTGGTGGTTGACATAAAGTCAGCATGTTCGTTTGTGTTTACACCATCGAAAGTGATACCGAGTTTGTTTTTGAAAAATTCTTGCATATTTGGTATCATTCCAAAAACACCAATTGAACCAGTTATTGTTGTGGGATTAGCAAAGATTTTATCTGCGGGACAAGAGATGTAATATCCGCCAGATGCAGCGAGATTCCCCATGGAAACAACCACCGGTTTTACTGCTTTTGTGAGTACTAATTCTCTCCAAATAACCTCAGAAGCTAAAGCACTTCCCCCTGGAGAGTTAACACGCAAAACAATCGCTTTAATGTTTTCATCTTCTCTGGCTTTTTCAATTGCTTTAGCCATTGTTTCGGATGCAATTTTAGTATCTTCTGCTTCTCCGCTAACAATATCTCCTTCTCCATAGATTACAGCAATTTTATCTTCTTTTTGTTGAAGTACTTGCTGCATTTTATTGCTTTTCACATAGTTTGACATTTTAAGAAAAGCATATTCGTTTCTTTTCATATCAATCATTTTGTCCATTATGGATAAGAATTGATCTCTATATACTAAACTGTCAACAAATCCATTTTCTAAGGCTTCTTTTGCTGTACCTGCCATCAAGCTATCTGCATAAATATTGAGATTATCAACACTGATGTTTCTGGTTTCGGCAATATTGCTAAGCATGTGTTCCCACATTGAAAAGAGGAAAGCTGTCATTTGTTCTCTATTGGCTTCACTCATTTTGTCTAAGATAAAAGGTTCTATTGCACTTTTAAATTTTCCGTGTCGGATAATTTGTGCTTCCACATCCAATTTATCTAAAGTGCCTTTAAAAAACATAATTTGTGAAGAAAGACCCTTAAAATCAACACTTCCCATAGGGTTTAAGAGTATTTTGTCCGATACCGTTGCTAAATAATACGCTTTTTGAGAATAGCCTTCACTATAACTAATGATAAACTTTCCACTAGTTTTAAAATCAATTAGGGCTTCTCTGATTTCTTCAAGAGTAGCCATTCCTGCTGGAACATAGCTAAGATCAAGGAAGATACCTTTTATTCGTTCGTCATCTTTTGCGATTTTTATATTCGCTAGAATATCATTTAAGCCTATCTTTTCTTTTACTTTCATTAAATTAAAATCAAAGTTTTCAAAAGGATTTGCCGGAGTCCTGTCTGGAATATCCTCTTTAAGGTCTAAACATAAAACATTGTGGTTTTTTATTTCAGGAGCTTTTTTGCTGGAAAAGGATGCTAAGCCTAATACCATGAAAAAGAAAAATAAAAAAACAACAACAAAGGCAAGGAAAAATCCAAGCATTGAGGCAAAGGTGAATTTAAAAAATTGTTTCATTTGTTTTATTTTTAAGTTATTATCAATTGTTTACTTCTTTCTTAATTGCAATAATACAAAAATCTTTTTTTGAAAAGTAATAGAAAGTTTATCGTTAACAAACTTTAACCAATATTTATGTTTTGTTTATCTTTGCCAAGTGCAAAATAATCTGATATATATTTTAAGCGGAAGTAATTTAGGTGATTCTTTTTGTTATTTAAATTATGCTAAAAACCGAATTGCAGAAGAAGTTGGCGAAATCATTGCAGCTTCGTCTATTTACGAAAGTTTGGCTTGGGGTTTTGAGTCGGAAGAGGCTTTTCTTAATCAATGTTTATTGATTTCAACAAAGGACACGGCTGCTGTTGTGCTTGAAAAACTGCTTAAAATTGAAATTGAAGCAGGAAGGAAGAGAGACAAAAAGAAAAACTATAGTTCCAGAACACTGGACTTAGACATTCTTTTTTATAATTCTTCTGTTATTAAGGAAAAAAACTTGACAATACCTCATCCCCTGCTCCATAAAAGGCTTTTTACACTTATTCCTTTGCAGGAAATCATAGCCAAAGAATTTATACATCCTGTTTTACTCCAAAATATTGAGGAAATGATACATTCCTGTGATGATAAGGCTGATTTCCCAATAAAAAAAGAAGCAGTATTTAAGAAAAGCATTAACTTTATACGCTAATATGAATTATCAATTTATCTGTATAGAAGGATGTATCGGAGCAGGGAAAAGTTCCTTGGCAAAATTATTGTCTAAAGACATGAACGCCCGGCTAATTTTGGAAGAATTTGAAGATAATCCTTTTTTGCCAAAATTTTATAAGGAGCCAGAGAAGTATGCTTTCCAATTAGAATTGTCTTTTTTAGCTGAACGTTATCAACAGCTAAAGGACAAACTGCATACTCCTGATATTTTTCATCCACAAACGATTTCGGATTACATTATTAATAAATCCTTGATTTTTGCCAAAAATAATTTAGGAAAAGATGAGTTTTCCTTATACCAAAAACTTTTTGGTATTGTTGATAATTCCATTCCAAAACCCGACTTATTAGTCTATCTGTACCTGAATACCGAACAGCTAAAAGCAAATATTCAAAAAAGAGGACGAGATTACGAACAAGATATTAAATATGATTATTTAGAGAAAATACAAGACGGTTACTTTGATTTTCTTAAACAAATACAAGATTTTCCGGTATTAGTAATAAACACAAATACGCTTGATTTTGTTAAAAATAAAGAGGATTATCAAGAGTTAAAAGATCTTATTTTTTCACCACATAAAAAAGGATTTAATATTATTGAACTTTAGTAATAATGGAAAAGCAAGATAATTATACAGAAGAGTTTAGGGTGCTAAGAGAAGAAGAATTATATCTTATTTTTTCTGGTAAAACGGATTTTCCTGCGGAGACAAAACTTATTGCTGAGGCAGAATTGAAAAAAAGAGGCTTTGACTTTGGAAATATGCCTTTGAATAGGCTAAGGTGGGAATTAGCGGAGCTAAAAGAGGAGATTGCAAAGGAAAATGGGAAAGGAATGGTGCTGACAAGTAGTAAATATAGTGCTGTTTTTATTGCGGTGTTTGGTTTGGGCTTGGCTTTGATTATTGCTTATAATATGTATGCAGGCATGGTGCGGAAAGAGGATTTGCTTGTGCAATTTATTATGCTTGGAATTGGACTTGGTTTGTGTGTGTGGGGAATAATAAACTTCGCTAAGCGAAAAAAGAGGGAAAAGGAAAGGGAAAGAAGGATTGCGGAGGTGCAAAGAATGATAAATGGCTCATGAAAAGGTATAAAAAGTGTAGAAATAGGTGTAAATGGCTTGTAAATAGGCATTGCTAGAGTATAAACAGGAATAAAAAGCTTGCAAACAGCTA
>CAZJZP010000070.1:0-9750 GCA_964550505.1 uncultured Prolixibacteraceae bacterium
GATGTTGCAGTGAATTCACTATCGGATCCGGTGATTTTGTTGAACTTGGAGTTTGCGCTTGTGCATAAAATACAAACAAGCTTAATAGACTTAAGAATACTAATTTTTTCATTTTATATGTTTTTGAATTATTTGTAATTTGTTTTTCGTTTTAAAGAAATTGCTCAAAATGCTTTTTACTTTCTTCATCTTTGATGAATCTTTTTCATGAAATATTTACCTGCAATTATAATAAAAAAAACACAACTAAAAAGAAAAAATCGTAATTAATTGAAAATTATAGGAGTGAACAATAAAAAATAGAACTATTTATTGTTCATGCTAGTTTTTTATCAAAAAAATAAAAAAGCAAATTAGCTGAAAATGATGGAAAACTATGCTGAACAATGCTCGTTTAGCCTCCAAAATCATCAAACAGAATGTTTTCCTGTGGTACGCCTAAGTTATCCAACATGGTTATTACGGCAGCATTCATCAAAGGAGGTCCGCAAATATAGTATTCTATTTCTTCGGGTTCTTTGTGGTTTTTTAAATAATTATCATACAAGACCTGATGAATAAAGCCTGTTTTTCCTGACCAATTATCTTCTTCCAAAGGATTTGAAAGTGCTATATGGAAAGAGAAGTTTTCATGCTCCTTTTCGATTTTTTCAAAATCTTCAACATAAAACAATTCCTTTTTCGAGCGTCCACCATACCAAAAACTGGCTTTGCGCTTGGTCTTTTTGCTTTCAAATAAATCAAAAATATGGGAACGCATAGGTGCCATTCCAGCTCCACCTCCAATAAATACCATTTCTCTGTCTGTATCTTGAATAAAGAATTCGCCGTAAGGACCTGAAATGTTAACTTTATCCCCAGCTTTTAATGAGAAAATGTAGGAAGAACAAACACCAGGATTGACACGCATAAATCTGCGTTTTTTTGCATCCCAAGGCGGAGTGGCTATACGCACATTCAACATAATAATATTTCCTTCAGCAGGATGGTTTGCCATAGAATAAGCACGAAAAGCCTCTTCGGTGTTTTTCATTTTCAAATTCCACAGTCCTAATTCATCCCAATCTTTTCTATACTCTTCTTCAACTTCAATGTCTTTAGAATAATCAACGGTGCATTTCGGAACATCTATCTGAATATAACCTCCAGATTTAAAATCCAATCGCTCGCCTTCGGGTAATTTTACCACAAACTCTTTAATAAATGTAGCTACATTTTTATTGGAAATTACTTCACATTCCCATTTTTTGATTCCAAAAATTTCTTCGGGAATTCGAATTTTCAAATCCTCTCTCACCTTAACCTGGCAGGATAAGCGCCAATTATCCTGTTGCTCCTTACGACTGAAATGTATCTTTTCTGTTGGCAAAATATCTCCTGCTCCCTCCAAAATCTGACATTTACACATAGCACATGTTCCACCACCACCACAAGCTGAGGGCAAATAAATTTCGCTATTAGAAAGAGTTGACAACAAGGTAGAGCCCGGACTGGCTTCTAGTTCCTTTTCATCGTTAATAGTGATTTTTACTTTGCCTTGTGGAGTCAATTTCTTTCGGAGATACAATAAAAGAATAACCAAAAGCAGTATGATAAACAGGAAAACTCCCGTACTGAGTAAAATCAACTGTCCTATTCCAATATTTACTAAACTGTACATCATTTTTCTTAAATTTTAATCCCCATAAATGCCATAAAACCTATTCCCATCAAAGCAGTAATAATAAAAGTAATTCCCAGTCCTTTGAGCGGATCTGGCACATTAGAATACCGCACTTTTTCACGAATTGCCGCAATAGAAACAATGGCAAGAAACCAGCCCACTCCCGAACCTAAACCAAATACCGTTGCCTCAGCAATATTTGAATATTCTGCTTCCTGCATAAATAAAGAACCTCCGAGTATGGCACAATTTACCGCAATCAAGGGAAGAAATATTCCCAAAGAAGCATACAAAACTGGAGAAAATTTCTCTATTACCATTTCTACAATCTGCACCATAGAAGCAATAACGGCAATAAATACGATAAAGGTTAGAAAGCTTAAATCTACATCTGCCAAATCTGCACTTAGCCATGACAAAGCTCCTTCTTTTAGCAAGTAATTGTCAATTAGATAATTGACAGGAACCGTGATGGTTAATACAAAAACAACAGCGAGTCCTAATCCTGCCGAAGTTTTTACGGTTTTTGAAACAGCCAAATACGAACACATGCCTAAAAAATAGGCAAAGACCATATTATTTATAAAAATCGACTGTACAAAAATATTGATGTAATCTTGCATTTGTCTGTTTTTTAATGTTCAACTAATTCTTTGTTTCTGGAACGCTGCACCCAAATTATTACACTTACTACTATAAGTGCCATGGGAGGCAACAACATTAGTCCGTTATCCACATATCCAGCTTGATAAAAAGCATCAGGAACAACTTGATACCCCCAAAGTGTACCTGCTCCCAGTAATTCTCTAAAAAAGCCAACCACAACTAATATCCAAGCATATCCGAAAGCATTTCCTATGCCGTCTAAAAAGGAAGGCCAGGGTTTATTCGACATGGCAAAGGCTTCAAATCGTCCCATAATAATACAATTGGTAATTATCAGTCCGACAAATACCGATAATTGCTTGCTTACTTCATAAGCAAAGGCTTTCAACACCATATCGACAAGAATAACCAAACTGGCTATTACAACCAATTGCACAATTATTCTAATGCGTGGGGGAATCATTTTCCCTAAAATAGAAATAACAAGATTTCCTATTCCCATCACAGCCATTACGGAAATTGCCATCACAACCGAAGGTTCAAGTTTTACTGTTATTGCTAAAGCGGAACAAATCCCCAAAACCTGAACGGTAATTGGGTTATTTTTTCCCAGCGGTGTTGTTAGTAGTTTTCTGTTTTTATCAGAAAACAAAGGCTCTCGTTCTTTTGCCATCTTTTATTGTTTTTTATGCTTTTTAAAAAATGCGACATAATTAAGCAAGCAATTTTCCAACATCTCCGACACACCATCACTGGTAATTGTTCCTCCTGAAATAGCGTCAACGCCATGCTCAAGAGCAATTGCCGATTGATTGCTGACTCCGCCTTTAATCACAGCAATAGAAGTAAAATTGCCATCATCATCAAAAATACGCTTGCCAATAAATTGATTTTGAAATAATTCCGGATCTGTAATTTCAGCACCTAAACCTGGAGTTTCTGACTTATGATCAAAAATTGCTCCGACTACAGTTTGCATATCATCACTAATGGCAATATTCCCCCAAATTGGACCCCACAAACCCTTACCGTGAAGCGGAATTACATAAATTTGCTTTCCGTTCTTTTTTGCTATGAATAAAGGAAAAACAGCCTTTAATCCATCCTTTTGCTTTCGCAATTCTTCTTTTAACTCCACATCAAAAGCTCTGATTTCGCCTTTAATCATCTTATCCTCAGTATATTCACTAAGTATTTCTCCGCTGCCTGCATCAATAAGTAACTCTCTGTAAATATATTCCTCGTAAAGCTTTTCCGTATTTTCGGCATTTACTTGTACCGAATTATCATCTGCAAAAGCAGCTTCAACAATATATTGCATTTTTTCGATTTTCACGTTTTTGCTTTGAAAGGGTTTTAACAATGTAGCTGTCGCTGTGAGAATAACAGCAACAATGATCACCATGATTATGGCAAAACGGAAAATATATGCGTTACTAAAAGTTTTCATCTTTTATGATTTTACTCTGTTAAGTCTTTTTCTAATATTTTGGGCAACTACAATATGATCAATCAAAGGAGCCATCACATTCATAAATAATATTGCCAACATCATTCCTTCAGGATAAGCAGGATTTAACACCCGAATAAGAATTCCTAAAACTCCTATTAAGAATCCGTAAACAATTTTCCCTGAAGCAGTTTGACTAGCACTAACAGGATCTGTAGCCATAAAAACAGCACCAAAAGCAAATCCACCCATGATAAGATGTGCATGAGCAGGAATAAGCATTAATTCATTTGCTCCCCAAAGATTAAAAACCAAAGCCATCAAATATCCGCCAGCAAAAACGGAAAATAGAATTCGTGTGCTGATTACTCCAGTATAAATCAATAAAATCATTCCTAAGGCAATTGCAATAAAGGATGTTTCACCCACAGAACCAGGAATAAATCCCAGTAACATATCCATGATAGAAGGCATGTTTTCCATGCTTCCTGAAGCTCCCAAAGCTAAAGGTGTCGCTCCGGAAACTGCATCCTGTGCACCCGAAATCCAAACACTATCGCCCGACATATGCGCAGGAAATGCAAAAAACAAAAATGCTCTAGTTAACAATGCAGGATTTACAATATTCATTCCCGTTCCACCAAAAACTTCCTTGCCAAATACTAAAGCAAAAACCAATGCAATAATAAACATCCAAATAGGAATATCTGGAGGTACAATTAAAGGAACGAGCATACAAGTAACAAAAACACCTTCACTTACCTCATGTTTGCGAACTTGTGCAAAAAGCACCTCAACAAAAATTCCAACAGCATAAGAAACAATGATTAAAGGAAGTATTTTCAAAAAGCCATACCAAAAAATTGGCCAAAATCCTACTAAGGGAATAATGCTTTTCCAATCATTTCCGATATATTCCGTTTGTGCTAAATAATGCTGTACACCCACATTAAACATCCCAAAAAGAAGAGCAGGAATTAATGCAAAAACAACCATTATCATCATGCGTTTTAAATCAACACCATCACGAATATGGCTGCCTTTTGAAGTTGTTTTATCAGAGACAAACAACATGGTTTCTACCGCTTCAAAAGAAGAATACAAGAAATGCAATTTTTTACCTTCTTCAAAATTCGGTTTTATTTTGTCCAGAAATTTTCTTAACACTTTCATCTGTTCTTTGTTTTTGCCTTGTTAACTCATTTCTTTATGGATTACTTCCAAGCCTTCTGCAATAATTGCTTGCATATCTATTTTTGATGGACAAGCGAATTCAGCTAATGCAAAATCTTCTGGCACCACTTCATAAATACCTAGATTTTCCATCTCATCAATATCATTTACCAAAACAGCTTTGCATAATTGCATGGGAAGAATATCCATTGGCAGATATTTCTCATAAATTCCCGTCATCACAAAAGGTCTTTTTCCGCCATTCAGATTTGTATGTAATCGTCGCTTTTTATTGGGTTGTAACCAAGAAAAATAGGTTCGAGAAAAGCTGTATTTCTTAAATCCCGGCAATATCCATCCCAAAAAGCTGTAGTGATTTCCCTCTGGAATTACGGTAATTTGATTGTCATAAAACCCAATAGAACCATTTTTATGCAATTTTTCCCCATTTAGCACATTTCCACTGATAATCCGAACATTATCTTGTTTCAGTCCTTCTTGTATTAATTCAGAAATGCTCGCTCCCTGTATGCTTTTGTAATACATTGGTTTTGTTAGTTCTGAGCCACAAAAGGCAAAGATTTTTTGATGCTCTACTTTTCCTTCTTCGAAGAAGCGAGCAATATAAATCAAGTCCTGAATATCAAGATGCCAAACAATATCTCCTTTGTTAATTGGCGAAATCTTAAAGATTTGAACACTCAGATTGCCCACCGGATGTTTTCCCTCAAAATAACGAATATCAACACCTTGTAAATCGTCATACATTCGAGTATTGTTCAGTGTTTTATGCAAATTAAAATGAATTGGAGCAGCAGTAATCTTTTGCAAAACATCAATCCCTTTTTGCAGTAAATCCATTTCCTGCTTGACAAGTAAATCATAATCAGGAGCCAATGGAGCACTGTCGAAAGCTTTAATAAAAATTGCTTTGGGATTATCTTCAGGATTTGCAATAATATTGTAAGGTCGCTGACGAATTACTGGCCAAACACCAGATTTCAGCATCGCATTTATAATGTCGTTTTTTTGCAGTTCTTCAATTGACTTAAGCTTAAAATCATAATATTGCTGTGTTTCATCCGCTTCAATAATGATTTCTTCAATACGCCTTTTTTTCCCACGCTTGATTTGCTTTAAAATTCCAGATACAGGAGAAGTAAAACGAAGGTATTCTCTTTTTTTATCATAAAACAATTCCTGACCAGCTAAAATCTGTTCTCCTTCTTCAATAAGCATTTTCGGAACTACTGCATTAAAATCTGTCGGTTTTAGTGCGAAAAACTTAGGAAAATAATCTTGTACTATTTTATCTGCTGCGCCTTGCAGCTTGATATTCTTTCCTTTTTTAATCTTATATGTCTTTGACATATTAATAAAATTACAAGGTTAATAATGCAACAAATTTACTACCACAATTTTTTATATCAAAGTTTTTAAGCATTTTATATTGCTCGTGTTTTACACAGTACCAAAATATAAAAAAATTCCTATCTTTGTAGCAAAGATATATCTATGCATAAACAGCTTATAAAACTTATTTGTTTACTACTTACTGTAGTATTTTTTTACACATCCTGTAAGTTTCCTTACCAGCCGGTCTTATCTCCCGCTCCGGTGGATAAAGAAGCTATTGTTTTAGATGATAAAAGCACTGATGAATTGAAAAACCCTGAGGACACAAGCAATATTAAAGAAAAAGAAGAGGGAGATTACTATAGCGAAAATTATATTCGCTACTCCGATTATATCTACCAAAAAAATATTCACAGCGTAATTTTTGAAAAAGCTGAAGCAGAGTTTTCTCAAGCAATTATTCCGCTCAGTGGAGAAGAACAATTAATCCTTCGCTTTGATGATTTAAGCGGCAAGTACAAAGAGTTCACTTACACCATTATCCTATGTGATGCATTTTGGAATCCTGTAGATATTGAGCCAATAGAATATATTGACGGATATTATGAAAACATTATTAGCAATTATACCTATTCTCTCAATACACTGCAAGATTATGTTCATTACCAACTGCTTTTCCCTAATGAACAAATAAAACCTAAACTAAGTGGAAACTATATTTTACTTGTTTATCAAAACGATGGCACAAAAGCTGGAGATTTAGTATTGAGCAGACGCTTTATGGTTTATGATGAGAAACTCCAGGTGAATGCAGATTTGCGACCCGCAACCCTGCTGGATGATCGAAAATACAAACAAGAGCTTGATTTTAGCATAAATACGGCTAATTTCCCCATTCACGATCCGTATAATGATATTAAAGTTGTATTACGACAAAACAATAGATGGGATAACGCGATTTGGGATCTCAAACCCAAGATGATTACAGGCGATATCATAGATTATAATTACGACAGAGAAAATGTGTTTAGCGGTATTAATGAATTTCGGGAGTTTGATATGAAAAGTTTGGTTTACCAAAGCATGTACATTCAACGCATTGATTCGGATAAAAGGGATTATTATGTTTACCTTAAAGAAGAGGAAAGGAGGAGCTTTAAAACTTACAGCACAATAAAAGATATTAACGGAAAGAAATACATCAAAAATGAAGAAGCAAAATACGACAGCCATATTGAAAGCGAATATGCTTATGTGCATTTTTACCTGAATTATCCGCAAATTTTAGCACATGGCGATGTGTATGTTTTTGGTGCACTCAGCGACTGGCGTTTTAAAGAAGAAAATAAAATGCAGTATAATTTCGAGAAGAAAAGATACGAAGCGCGCATCTATCTCAAACAAGGTTACTATAATTATTTGTATGCTTTTGTAGAAAACAACAGCGAAGTGGCAGATATTGCCTTTATTGAAGGACAACATTTTCAAACAGAAAATGACTATTCCATTTTAGTTTATTACCGCGAAGCCGGTACCTATTACGACCAATTAATCGGTATTAAATTTTTGAATTCCCTGGAGTATAAATAAGATGTATTCATTTTTTTAATCAAATTATTATGAACACATTGAGAAAAAGAATTATTAATATTCAAAACACAAAGTTATTAAACGTAAGTGTTGGTAAGTCCACCGGCTCTATTGTTTTGTTAGACTTTGGTCATCAAAAAAACAAAATTGAGTTTAGTTTAATAATTTATTGTGCTTGGAGATTAGATTGCAAAAAAAATAGCACAGTTATTACTGGGTGGAATGAATCAAGCGATCTTAAAACTGGAAACCTGGCAATTCAATTAAAAAAGCTTGAAAATGATATAGTAAGAGAGTTAGTTATTAATGATTTTGGAGACATTAATATTTGTTTTCAATCACAAAAGATTTTACGGGTATTTTGTGATATTACTCCGAATATAATCGAGGAAGGATGTTTAGAAGAAAACTGGGGTTTTTCTATTCATAAAGAAAACTTATGTTATACGCATAATCAGAATTTCAGTATTTCCGTATCTAAATATGATCCCTCTTTATAAATCTGTTGTTAAATCTATTTTACACATAAATAAAGCAAAACCATGCAAAAGCTATCTAAGAATAGCAGATGTTGAATTTAAACCACTTAGAGGACAATAAAAATGAAGAAAACTAAGCTTATCTGTTCAATGGTATTGATTGTTTTTTGTTTTAAACAAGGAATTAGTCAAAATACACAACAAGAGTTCCAATCATATAAATACAAAGACAAGGAAATCTATATTTTCCCTGTTATTTCTAAAGATACACTTAACACTAGTCAAATAGAAATAGAAATGAGGGGAAATGTTTTAATTAGTTTTTATCAATTTAATAGTATAGGATTTAATAGCATAGGAACGTATATTTTTTTCTACAAAAGTGGAAATATAAGAAGTGTTGGTCGTTATGATACTTTAAGTATTTGCAAGAACTATCCTCCAAAAGATTTTATTGACACACTATTCTATTTTAATGGAGGTGGTTCGTTTTCTATGGGAAATTATATATATCCACGTGTTGGGAAGTGGATGTATTTTTATGAGAATGGAAATATTGAAAAAGAAGAATATTATAAAAATGAATTTTCAGAAGAATGCGGATGTGTTGAGAAAAAAGTTGGTGTTTGGAAATACTACGATTCCAATGGAAGATTGAAAAAAGAAGTAAATTATGGAGAATAGTACCGCTTGCGCTGACAGTCAGTTTCCCCGCACTCCTGCCATAAAAAACGTATCAACAACCACTGTTTTTGTTGTTTTGTAGGGGTTTTTTGAAAAACCAAAAGTGTAAGTACAAGAACGATGAAAAAAACAATTAAGCTGTCCTTTCAGGACGTAATTATTTAATGATATTTAGCTCGAGGCGATGCCTCGAGCTAAATTAAGCAAGGCTTTCAGCCTTGACTAAAGAAAAAAACATTTGAATTTGAAAACAAATGAATATGGTAAGCAAAACGCCACGAAGTGGCAGCTTAATATAACTCAGGGCAACGTCCTGAGCATCAAATAAATGCAATTGCTTTCGCCCTGAAAGGGCAACTTAAAAACAGAATTTGAATACACTAGAAAATTTATGGGATAAAGAATAAAAAAAATGCAGTAGATGTTTCATGTAAACAGCTTGCAAATAAAAACAAGAACAAAGCCAATACTTATGTTCAAGCTGTTTCTCGGCATCACTCTGATAATTATTCTGAAAGCCTTCACTACGTTCAGCATGACAAAATCGCTGATGTTTTTGCAGCAAAACAAAAAAATTGGTATCTTTGGCTAACGAAAAAGCGAAGAAAAGCACAGTGCAATGGGAGTTGGAAAGATAAAAAAAAACTTTTACTTGTTTTTATCTTAGAATGCACAACAGGGAAAATAAAAGAGAAACTAGGCGGAAATAAAGCTGCTGGATATAAAGAAAAGATAAGTAATAAGAAGTT
>CAZJZP010000071.1:0-7399 GCA_964550505.1 uncultured Prolixibacteraceae bacterium
TTGACACTCTAAATATTGAAATTCCTGAAAATGTGAACATCGAAGAAATTAAAGAAAATGCACTCAAACATGAAATGAATTTCCGTTATATTGATGAAAAACATATCGGAATTAGCATTGACGAAACAAGTTGTTTAAAACATATTAATACGATATTAGAAATATTTGCTGTGGCAAATAAAAAAGAAGCAAAAACTTATATTTGCAATCCTCAAGAATGTCAAAAATTAAGCAGTTTTGATGATCAATTCAAACGCACATCTGAATATTTAACTCATGAAGTTTTCAATACCTATCATTCAGAAACAGAAATGATGCGCTATTTGAAAGTCTTAGAAAACAAGGATTTAGCCTTAAATCGCTCTATGATTCCTTTGGGTTCCTGTACCATGAAACTCAATGCAGCGGTGGAATTAATGCCCATCAGCTGGCCGGAATTTTGCGAGATTCATCCTTTTGCTCCCAAAGAACAAGCAAAGGGTTACTTAGAACTGATAGAAGATTTCGAAAAAGATTTATGCGAAATCACGGGTTTTGATGCTATTAGTTTCCAACCAAATTCAGGAGCAGCTGGAGAATACGCAGGATTACATACTATTAAACTATACCACGAAAGTCGTGGAGAACATCATAGAAATATTTGCTTAATTCCCTCTTCTGCACACGGAACAAATCCTGCAAGTGCAGTAATGGCAGGGATGAAAGTAGTGGTAGTAAAATGTGATGAGAATGGAAATATCGACTTAGCAGACATGCAAGCAAAGGCAGCAGAACACAAAGAAAATTTAGCTGCAACGATGATCACCTATCCTTCTACTCACGGCGTTTTTGAAGATAATATTTTGGATATTATCAAAACTGTTCATGAAAACGGCGGACAAGTCTATTTGGATGGAGCAAATATGAATGCACAAGTAGGTTTAACAAATCCTGGCATTTTAGGTGCAGATGTTTGTCATCTTAATTTACACAAAACATTTGCTATTCCTCATGGTGGTGGTGGTCCTGGAGTTGGTCCAATTGGCGTAGCAAAACATCTTATTCCTTTTATTCCATCACACAGATGTTTAGAAAAAGAAGAAACAAATTACAGAGCTGTTTCTTCAACCGCTTTTGGAAGTGCACTCGTTCTTCCCATTTCTTATGCTTACATTAAGCTTTTAGGAGGAAAAGGACTTACAGAAGCCACCAAATATGCTATTCTAAATGCTAATTATATCAGAGCAAAATTAGAAAAGCATTATAAAATCTTATATACTGGAGCAAAAGGACAAGTTGCACATGAAATGATATTGGATTGTAATGAATTTAGCAAAACTGCACATATTGAAGTAATTGATATTGCTAAGCGACTAATGGACTTTGGATTTCATGCGCCAACAGTAGCTTTCCCTGTTCATGGAACGCTTATGGTAGAACCCACAGAAAGCGAACCCAAGGCCGAACTTGACCGCTTTATTGCTGCAATGATAAGTATTCGGGAAGAAATTAAGGAAATTGAAGAAGGAAAATACCCACAAGATAATAATTGCATCAAAAATGCACCGCATACTATTGATGTTGTTACACAAGAAAACTGGAACAAAGATTACTCCAGAACTAAAGCTGGTTTTCCATGCTCCAAACTCCCTAAGAATGAGAAGTATTGGCCAAGTGTTGGAAGGATTGATGATGCCTATGGCGATAGAAATCTAGTCTGTAGTTGCGAAGATATTGAAAATTATTCTTGATTTTTACATTTTATTAACATAAAACGGAAAAATTTATTGTATATTTGCAGTAAATAAACTTAAAAAATAATTAAATTATGAAAAAATTTTATGCTTTAGTAATTGTTTCACTATTTACAATTTCTGTTTTCGCACAGAATGTAATAGAAACACAGAATGCTTACATTCAATCTAAAGAGAATGTTGTAATTAATACGTCAGCTACAAAAGCTATTGACACATTATTAATTTACGATTTCGCTTCTTTAGGTGGTGGTTATTACAGACTAGGAGTAACAGGAGCAACTGGTTGGATTTTTGGAACTTATGTTGATAACGCAACAGGTGACGAAGGTTGTATTCAGTGGGGTACTGGTATTCCAGTAATGCCTACAGAACAATTCAACATTATTGGTACCATTTTATGGGTTCATTCTAAAGGTGGAACTGCATCTAACTCTGATATGTTAGTATCTATCAATGCTATTGATGATTCCAGTTTCTATGGAACTTCAACTGTAAGTTATGAAATTGCATGTCCTGGTACTGAATTAGGTTCTGCTTTAGTTTCATGGTCTGCTCTTGACACTGCAAATGCATTTGGAACTGTTGCAACTTACTCTACTCCAATTGCCATCAACGGAACTGATTTTGCAGTTGTATGGGATGTTAGTGATTTTTACAGCAATGCTGACTCTGTAGGAGTTATTGGTGCTGATGGTTTTGCAAACTTAGTTGCTGGTGACGAATATGTATGGCAACTTTATTCTACTGCTGAAGCATCTACAGGAAATGATCACAGTGGTGATTTCTGGGCACAATTCAGCCATATATGGAACTTTACTACAATTGGAAACATTGCTCCTGCTGTATTCCCAATCGTTGATGACAACGTAGGTGTTGAAAACTATTTCCGTGGTATGAAATTAGGACAAAACTATCCTAATCCTGTTATCGAAGGTAAAACAACTATCAACTATGCTGTTGAAAATGCAACTGATGTTACTTTCACTATTTGGGATATGAACGGAAGAACTGTTTATGAAACTAATGAAGGTTTCAAAGCTGCTGGTGAATATACTATCGTAATTGACCAAGAATTACCTGCTGGTTCTTATGTTTATTCATTAACTGCTGGTAACGAAAGATTAACTAAAATGATGATTGTTCAATAAGAACATCACATTAAAATAATAAAAAAAGGAGCTTTTTAGCTCCTTTTTTTATTGTGTAAAAACATATTGAATAATATTAGCTCCCATCTGTAAGGCTTTTAATCTTGTTTGTTGAGAATCCTGATGAACGGATTGGTCTTCCCAACCATCACTTAAATCTGTTTCATAAGTATAAAGAAGCATTAATCTTCCTTCATAAAAAAGCCCAAAAGCTTGCGGTGCTTTGTTGTCATGCTCGTGTATTTTGGGGATACCTTTGGAAAAAATATATTTCTGATTGTAAATAGCATGAGAAGATGGTAATTCAAGTAATTCTAATTCTGGAAATAATAGTTGCAATTGTGGTCGAATAAAAGGATCCATGCCATAATTATCATCTATGTGCAAAAAACCTCCACCAAGTAAATAGTTTCGTAAATTTTCTCTTTCCTTTTCGGTAAAAACAACATTTCCATGCCCTGTCATATGAATAAAAGGATAATTGAATATCTGTTCACTTCCGGGTTCTACAACTGCAATATCCGTTGAAATAGATGTTTGTAAAAACTCATTACAAAAAGCAACAAGATTTGGAAGAGCGGTGGGGTCAGCATACCAATCTCCTCCTCCACCGTACTTTAATAAGGCAATTTGGTAATCCTGAGAAAACAGTTTGCTTGAAGTTGCAAATAAAACAACTAATATTATGATTATTCGTCTCATCGATTTTATTTTTTGAAAGTTGGAATCTGTATCATTTTTGGTTTAATAGTGATATTGTATGTGTAGCAACTATTGCTGCTGTTTCTGTTCTTAATCTATTCTTTCCTAAACTAACAGGAATAATATTCTTTTGCTTAGCTAAACTAATTTCTTCCTTTGAAAAATCACCTTCCGGTCCAATAAAGACAGTAATTTCATCTTTTTTATCAGCAAGTCTTGCTAAGTGTGTTGATTTTTCTGCACAGATAGCTAAAAAACTATTTTGAAAATTATCTTTATCAATTAGTAATTGCTTAAATTCTATACTTTGATTAAGTTTTGGCAGAAAAGCAGAAAAGGATTGTTTTACTGCAGCAAGGATAATTTTTTCTAAACGATTATTACGAATATTTCTTCGTTCTGAATGCTCGCAAATTATAGGTGTTATTTCATCTATGCCAATTTCTGTGGCTTTTTCAAGAAAAAATTCAAAGCGATTAATGTTTTTGGTAGGCGCAACATAAAGGTGAAGATAATAATTTGCACGCTTTTTAAGATTCAAAACAACTTCATTAATTTTGAGCTGCACTTCTTTTTTTGTCAGACTGTGAATATTTGCAACAGCAATTATACCCTTTCCATTAGTAACATACACGCTATCTCCTTGTTTCTTTCGCAATACTTTTATGCAATGATAGGCTTCATGTTCAGGAAGTTCAAGGTATTCGTTTCCCAAACTATACTCTGATGCGTAAAATAAATTGTCGTTTTCCATATTATTATTCTTCTCCACAAAAATACGGATAATTATAAATAAAAAAGGCTTTCCCTAAAGAAAGCCTTAATCTCTTATCTTCTTGTCAATTAGAATTCTACTTCAGGAGCGATATCAGAGCCTTCAGGAGCTTCAAAATATCCTTTTCTGTCAAAGCCAAATATTTTCGCTACAATATTATTTGGGAATTTCCTGATATAAGTATTGTAAATCTTGGCAACCTCATTAAAAGCTTGTCTTTCGGCAGCAATCATGTTTTCCGTATTGGTTAATTCATCCATTAGTTGACGGAATTGACTGTCAGCCTTTAATTCAGGATAAGCTTCCACGACAACCATAAGTTTTGATAATGCTTCTGTCATACTACCCTGTACTTCTTGAAATTGTGCTAAGGTGTTTTCATCCAAATTGCTGGCATCAATTTCCATTGAAGTTGCTTTAGCTCTAGCTTCAGTAACTTGCACAAAGGTTTCTTTCTCATGAGAAGCATAGCCTTTTACCGTTTCTACTAAATTACCAATTAAATCCAAGCGTCTTTTGTATTGGTTTTCAACTTGCGCCCACTGTTTTTCCACATTTTCTTGTTTATCAACCATACTATTATACTTAGTACAACCCGGGATAAAAAGAATTACGAGGAGAATCAGAATACTACTAATTATCATAGTTGCACCTAAACAACCAGTTTTTGATTTTTCTTTATTCATGTCTGTATTATTAAGAATTTACTGCTAAAGTAAAGAATTATTTAATTACTTCGACACTTCTGTTAATAAATTCTGTTAAATCTTTTCCTTTTAGCAAATTCTGACTTAATAAAGCGATATCCTTTAACTGTTTTAGCTTCGTTTTACGCGTATTATCATCTTTTATGTTAAGAATATCTGTCATAATTGGATGATTTGTATTCACTACCAAATTTAAACTGTCTTGCATATCTTGCATATACTCCATCCCTCCCATCGCCGACATGTCTTTCATTCTACGCATAAATTCTGGTCTTGTGATAAGCATTGGCTGTTCATTTTCATCCATATTTTCTAATACTATATCAAAATGCTGCTCTCCTTTGATTTCTTCGATGTATTCTTTTAATTTCTTTTGCTCATCTTCCGACAATTTGGATTGACGATCATCTTCTTTTTTAATTAATTTATCAACAGTATCTGCATCCACTCTAACAAAAGAGGTGTTTTCCAATTTTCCTTCCAACATATTGATAAAATGATTATCAACAGGACCGTCCATTAATAAAACATCATAGCCTTTTTCTCGAGCTTTGGCGATATATGCATCTTGTTTTTCCAAATCGCTTGTGTATAAATACACCAGTTTTTTATCTTTATCTGTTTGATTTTCCTTGATTTTTTCTTCATACTCTTTAAAAGTAAAGTATTCTTTTTCTGTGTTTTTTAACAAACAAAACTCAAGTGCGCGCTCATAGAATTTATCTTCTGACAACATGCCATATTCAATAAAAACACGTATATCATCCCATTTTTCTTCAAAACTTTTTCTGTCTTCTTTAAAAAGTTCCTCCAGTTTATCTGCTACTTTTTTTGTAATATGGCTAGATATTTTCTTCACTGAAGTGTCGCTTTGCAAATAACTTCTGGAAACATTTAGCGGAATATCCGGCGAATCAATAACTCCATGTAATAATGTTAGAAAATCAGGAACGATATTTTCTACAGAATCCGTAATAAAAACCTGATTGGAATACAATTGTATTTTATCTCTCTGCACTTCAAAGTTTTTCTTCAATTTCGGGAAATATAGTATTCCTGTTAGATTAAATGGATAATCCACGTTCAAATGAATATTGAAAAGTGGATTTGAAAAATTGGAAGGATATAATTCTCTGTAAAAATCGAGATATTCTTCCTCTTTAATGTCTGCTGGCGTTTTTTTCCATAAGGGATTTGTGTTATTAACAACACGTTTTTGCTTAACAGACTCATATTTGTCATTGCCATCTTTATCCTTCTCTCCCTCTATTTTCTTTTGTACTGTTTCTTCACCGAAAATAATTGGTACGGGTAAAAACTTGCAGTATTTTTTTAATAAGGCATGGATACGGCTTTCTTCGAGAAACTCTTTGGAATCTTCGTTGATATGTAAAATCACTTCCGTACCTCTGTCTTTTTTATCAATTTCTTCTAAGCTATAATCAGGATTTCCTTCACATTCCCAACGAACTGCTTTAGACCCTGCTCCTTTCTTATAGGTTTTTGTTTTAATTTCTACTTTATCAGCAACCATAAAAGAAGAATAAAAACCTAAGCCAAAATGTCCGATAATGGCATTTACATCTTGTTCAGATTTACCTTTATATTTTTCCAAAAATTCTGTAGCACCAGAAAAAGCTATTTGATTGATGTACTTTTCTACCTCATCGGCACTCATTCCAATACCTTTATCTTTTACGGTTAATGTTTTTTTCTTTGTATCTAGTATGACTTCTATATCAATATTTCCCATTTCTCCTTTAAAATTCCCTAAAGATGAAAGGGATTTTAATTTTTGTGTTGCATCGACTGCATTTGATATTAATTCTCTTAAAAATATCTCCTGATCGGAATAAAGAAACTTTTTAATTATCGGAAAGATATTCTCTGTTTGAACATTAATTTGACCTTTTTGCATAGTATTGATTTTTTTTGAATTTAGCCGCTTATTATCAAAAGCTATACCGTTAAGAACAAACTGCCATTTTGTCTTAAACACAAGAAAAACAACGAAAACTTAAAAATCTATTTGCTACATTTTTATTAATACCTTTTTTTTTTAGAAATATTATTCAAAACTAGTAAGTTATGCTTATTTTTGTTTATCATTTTATAAAAAAATAAAATGATAGAGAAAGAAACAATATTAATAATAACCCAAATTAATAACAGACAAATGAAAAAAGTCTTCTTAGCAATCATTATTAGTTGTTTTTCCTTATTGAATTACGCTCAAATTACTACTGAGCAATTACAAAAAAACATAGTCTCTTTTTCCAAAGACGACAATTTAAAACATGCTTCTTGGAGTATTTGTGTAAGAGATGCATC
>CAZJZP010000071.1:7499-9631 GCA_964550505.1 uncultured Prolixibacteraceae bacterium
TATCTACGGAGCACCTTTTTGTAATACTAGAATACTAACAGGAACTATTCCCTCGGGAAAAACACGTTTTAAAGTGAAAGGTTCTATTCCTGATCCTGCCTTTTTCACTGCAAACCAATTTTATCAATATCTTAATAATAAAGGAATGCAAATTTCAGGGAAAGCTATGACTCAAAGACAGATAAATCTTAATAATACGGGAATAAAAACCGAAGAAGAAAAAAGCATTATTGCCAATCATTTCTCTCCTAGTCTTTTTGAAATTATTAATCAAACCAATCTTTACAGTAATAATATGTTTGCTGAGACATTATTCAAATACCTTGGATACCATAAGAAAGAATATGGAAGTGCCGAAAATGCGATTAAAGTTATCGAAGATTATTTCCATAATCTAAGTATTGATACTAAGGCTCTTCGAATAGTTGATGGAAGTGGATTGAGTAGATATAACAGCATTAGCAGTTCTGTACTCAGTCATTTTCTAGCGGAATATTGCTTAAAAGAAAGTTTTGAAGACTTCTATCAATCCTTGCCCATTGCAGGCAAAAGTGGAACCTTGAAAAATATGTTTTCTGGAAGCATAGCTGTTGACAATATTCATGCTAAAAGTGGTACAATGAGCAAAGTACGAGCTTATGCCGGTTACGTTGAAGGCAAAACAGGCAAACGCTATACTTTTGCATTTATTATCAACAATTTCGAAGGTTCATCTATTCAAATGCGGAAGAAAATGGAAAAGATTATGATTAATATTGCAGAATTGGAATAGTTTATCTACTTTAGCATATCAATTTTAACACATAAAATAATACTATTATGGAAAATATAGATTGGAAATCACTCCCTTTCGGTTACATGAAAACAGATTATAATGTACGAGTTAAATGGTCAAATGGATCATGGGGACAAATTGAAGTATCAAATTCTGAATATTTGAATATTCACATGGCAGCTACTTGTTTGCATTATGGACAAGAAGCTTTTGAAGGAATGAAAGCCTATCGAAATAAAGAAGGTAAAGTCTGTTTATTTCGTTGGGAGGAGAACTTTAATCGTTTACAACGTTCTGCTGAAGGCATTTTAATGGCACCAGTTACTAAAGAAGTTTTTAAAGAAGCAATTACAAAAGCGGTAAAATTAAATGAACGCTTTGTTCCTCCATTTGGAACAGGTGCTGCATTGTATATTCGTCCGTTTTTATTTGGCTCAGGAGCAGAAGTTGGCGTGAAACCTGCAAAAGAATACACTTTTGTGGTTTTTGTAACTCCAGTAGGTCCTTATTTTAAAGAAGGATTTAATCCTGTTAAGATTGCAATTGTTAGAGATAGCGACAGAGCTGCACCTCTGGGAACAGGAAGCATTAAAGTTGGCGGAAATTATGCCGCTAGTCTTAAAGGCGTCCAAAGAGTTCATGAAGCAGGCTATGGTTCTCCATTATACCTTGATGCTAAAGAAAAACAATATATTGATGAAATTGGTGCTGCTAATTTCTTTGCAATTAAAGATAATACCTACATCACTCCAAAATCAGATTCTATTCTGCCCTCCATTACAAACAAAAGCTTAATCGAATTGGCAGAACATTTGGGATTGAAAGTAGAAAGACGTCCTGTTCACGTTGATGAGTTAGAAGGATTTGAGGAAGTTGGAGCTTGCGGTACAGCTGCTGTTATTGCACCAATTGGAGAAATTGCAGATTTAGATAACAATAAAGTTTTCAAATATTGTAAGGACGGAAAACCTGGTCCCGTTACCCACAAGCTTTATGATATGCTTACCGGAATTCAATACGGTACAGAAGAAGATATCTTTAATTGGTTAACTTATTTAGAAGAAGAAACAGTTAAATCTTAAAACAAATGTACTGAAACAAAAAAAAAGCGCTGATAATCAGCGCTTTTTTTTTGCTCTATTAATAATATTTACTCAACAACATATACTTCAATAGTAAAACTCAAATCATCGCCAGCTGAAATATTTATTGCAGAAGGATAAAATCCAAAATAATCCCCCGAAGAAAAATCTGCATTCCCATCATTATCTTTCCATGCTACCAAAAAATAGGTTCCTTCTTCAATATTTAAAAATTCTGCTGAGGCAGATGTAGTTGTCCCTGTACTAATAATTTC
>CAZJZP010000072.1:0-9582 GCA_964550505.1 uncultured Prolixibacteraceae bacterium
AAGATGCTCAGGAAATGAAAGCATTAGAAAACGACATCATAAAACTGACAAAAAGAAAAAAAGAGGATTAAAGGCATTTAAATAAAACATATTTTCTCCCTCCAGAAAAAAGAGTATCCTGTCTATCTGTTATTTAAAATTTCTTTGATTTGTTAAGACTTATAAAACAAAATATTAGATTGTAAAGAGCAAATACAAAAAATGAAAGCCAATAGCAATTATTCGTCCCATTATTGTATTTTTGTTGTGTAAAAATACAATAATTCATCATTTAAACAGTATTATTTTGAAAGTAAGTGGATTTAGTTTTATTAGAAATTCCGTTAAATATGATTATCCAATTGTGGAAGCCATACAATCCATCCTTCCTGTCTGTGATGATTTTTATATTGCAGTTGGAAAATCGGAAGATCAAAGCCGGGATCTTATTGAAAGCATCAATTCCCCTAAAATTCATATTATTGATACTGTTTGGGATGACAGTTTGCGAAAAGGCGGTGCTGTTTTAGCAAAGGAAACCGATAAAGCCATTCAAGCAATACCAAAGGACAGTGATTGGGCTTTTTATATACAGGGAGATGAAGTGGTACATGAACAATACTTAGACAATATTTATCAAGCAATGCTTAAATGGAAAGATAATCCAAGAGTGGAAGCCTTATTATTCAAATACTTACATTTTTATGGCTCTTACGATTATATTGGAAGCTCTTCTAAATGGTACAGAAAAGAAATTCGTATTGTGAAAAACAACTTTGATTTCTTTTCTTTTAGGGATGCCCAAGGATTTCGGAAAAAACCGAATAATCTATTGCGAGTGAAAGAAATTGATGCGTGGATTTATCATTACGGCTGGGTGAAAAATCCTCAGATTATGCAAAAAAAACAAGAAGAGTTTAACAAACTATGGCATGATGATGAATGGATTGAAAAGAATGTGAAGCAAGCTGATGCATTTGATTACAGTAATATTGATGAACTAAAACTTTTTACAGGAACACATCCGAAAGTCATTGCTGATAGAATTAATAAGGTAAACTGGAAATTTGATTTTGATATCAGTAAGAAAAACCGTAGTTTTAAAGAATTAATTAAACGAATTACAGATAAATTATTTGGAGTGAGAATCGGTGAATATAGAAATTACAAAAGCCTTAAATAATAGAAATCTCCTCGGGCGAGGAGATTTCTAAAAACAAATTAGCCATGAAAAAAGTATTCCTAAGAAAGGTATGTGCAAATATAACAATTATTACAAAGATTTAGTATAACAAAAATGATAGTTTAACAAAAATTTAACACACTAAATGAAAACACAAATTGAAGCAATCTGGAGCGATAAAACCCTTATAAACAAAGAGGAAAACAAAAATATCGTACATCAAATAATTGATTTATTAGACAAAGGCGAAATTCGTGTTGCTGAGCAAAAAAATGGCTTATGGTCTGTAAATGAATGGATTAAGAAGGCAATTCTATTATATTTTTCTTTTGCAAAAATGGAGAAAAATTTTGCAGGAATTTTTGAATACCATGACAAAATTCCATTAAAAAGGAATTTTGATCAATTAAAAGTGCGAGTTGTTCCTCATGCGGTGGCAAGATATGGCAGTTATTTGGCTCCGGGCGTAGTTTTAATGCCTTCTTATGTCAATATTGGAGCTTATGTTGATGAATATACCATGGTTGATAATTATGTAACCGTTGGCTCTTGTGCTCAGATTGGTAAAAACATCCACCTTAGTGCTGGTGTTGTTATTGGTGGCGTTTTAGAACCACTGCAAGCAAATCCTGTAATTATTGAAGATGGCTGTTTTATTGGAGCGCAATCTGTTATTGTGGAAGGCGTTCATGTGAAGAAGGAAGCGGTTATTGCTTCTAATGTTAATATCACACAATCTACCAAAATCATTGATGTTTCGGCTAACAATCCTATAGAATACCATGGTGTTATACCAGAACGTTCTGTTGTTATTCAAGGAAATATGAAAAAGAAATTTGCCGGAGGCGATTTTTACGTTCCCTGTGCTTTGATTATTGGAAAAAGGAAAGAGTCCACCGATAAAAAGACTTCTTTAAATGAAGTTTTACGCGATTATAATATCAGTTAAGACGGCATTTCTTTTTTAGAAATACTATCTTTGCAAAAAATTCAGAAAATGGAATACAAATTACATACAATTGAAGAAGCTGTAGCCGATATTAGAGCTGGGAAGATTATTATTGTTGTTGATGATGAAGACAGAGAAAATGAAGGTGATTTTATCACTGCTGCAGAAACTATCAGTCCTGAAACAGTTAATTTTATGGTAACACATGGCAGAGGTTTGTTATGTGCTTCCATTACAGAGCAAAGATGCAAAGAATTAGATTTAGAATTAATGGTGGCGAAGAATACTTCTTCCCATGAAACTCCTTTTACTGTTTCGGTTGATTTAATCGGTCATGGTTGCACTACTGGTATTTCAGCATCAGACAGAGCAAAAACAATTAAAGCCTTGGTTGATCCCAAAACAAAAGCAGAAGAATTAGGACGTCCAGGACATATCTTTCCACTTAAAGCAAAAGACAGCGGAGTGCTTAGAAGAAGCGGACACACAGAAGCAACCATTGATTTAGCTCGTTTAGCAGGTCTTAATCCTGCTGGAGCTTTAGTTGAAATCATGAACGAAGACGGAACAATGGCCAGACTTCCCCAACTGATGGAGATAAGCAAAAAATTCAATATGAAGATTATTTCTATTAAAGATTTAATTGCTTATCGTATGCAAAATGAGAGCCTAATAGAAAAAGGCTCTGTTGTGGACATGCCAACCGATTACGGTCATTTTATGTTACACGAATACATTCAAACTACTACCGGTCAATCTCACTTAGCATTAGTGAAAGGCAAATGGGAGAAAGATGATGAAGTTATGGTAAGAGTCCATTCTTCCTGTGTTACTGGAGATATTTTTGCTTCCAGACGCTGTGATTGTGGATCTCAGTTGCACAAAGCAATGCAAATGGTTAGTGAAGAAGGCAAAGGTGTTGTTTTGTACATGTTTCAGGAAGGAAGAGGAATTGGCTTACACAACAAACTAAAAACATATAAGCTTCAAGAAGACGGAATGGATACCATTCAGGCTAATATCGAATTAGGTTTTAAAGCGGATGAAAGAGATTATGGAATTGGAGCACAAATATTAAAAGATTTAGGCTTGAAAAAAATCCGTTTATTAACCAATAATCCCACTAAAAGAACGGGTTTGGCTGGATATGGACTAGAAATCACTGAAAATCTACCAATCATTGCTCCTGTTAATAAATACAATTTCAATTATCTTAAAACAAAGCAAGACAAGATGGGACATGATTTGCATATTGAAGATAAATAACAACGCTATATTTCAATATGCACTTTAAGATTTAATTGTCTTGGTGTTAAATAATTAGGAACGGCATATTGCCTATTTGTTACATCGGTTACCCATAAATAAGACACTACATTATCGATATCTAGGAGGTTAAAAACTTCGAGGCTAACCCAAAGATTTCTCACATGTCTTAGTGGAGAATCCTTTTTAAAATTGGAAAAAACTCCGATTATTTGTTTAGAAAAACCAATATCTACTCGTTTATAAGCTGGCATACGTAATTGTTGGTTGTGTCGTTCACTGCCTTGAGGTCCAAAGGGTAAACCTGTTCCAAAAACCAAATTTAAGTGCATTTTATAGGTTGGATTTTGCGGCAAATAATCCTGAAAATATAAGCTAAAATTCACTCGTTGATCTGTCGGACGAGCAATATTTCCAGGTTCAATCATAATACTATCCACCGGAGTGTTATTATAGGTATATCCAGGGATAATTAAATTTCCATCAGAATTGTAATACTTCCAATACGCGTCATCAACAAGGTTTTCATGCACACGCATAACAGAAATTCCAGCCCAGGATTCAATCCCTTTAACAAATTCTCCGTTAATTTTCATATCAATTCCATACGCCTCTCCTTTTGCTAAGTTATCCCCATAATATCGAATTCCAATATTGGAAATCTCGTAAGGAATAAGATTGTCCATTCTTTTATAATAGACTTCGGTAATATATTTAAAAGGACGGTTCCAGATAAACAAATTCCACTCCTGCCCTAGCACAAAATGTATTGAGCGTTGAGATTTAACGGAAGTATTAATATCTCCTTGCAAATTTTTCATTTCGCGATAAAAGGGAGGTTGATAATAAACACCTGTAGCAAAGCGATAACTAATATCGTTTTTCCATTTACCAGCATGATAAACGATATTAACACGCGGACTCAGGAGGAAATCCTCATTGACATCCCAGTAATGCGAACGAATCCCGCTAGTTAAGACTAATTTCGTGGAATCGTCAATTATTCTCCATTTATGCTGAACATAAGCTGTTGTTCTGCTTGATATTAACTGATAATTTGTTTTAATTACGTCTGTTAGCTGAACATATTGATATGGCTGACTAGCTGGATCTGTATATCCGATAGAATCTGGTGTTGATGGTAAGGAAAAACCTGAAGAATCGATATATTCCCATTCGCTAACCTTATCGATAACATCTTCCACTTGAAATCTAACGCCCCACTCTAAAGTATATTTATCTTTAATTAACAAGCCTTTATGTGAGAAATTATAAATAATTGCATCTAAATAATTCCTTGCATGTTCGATATAGGTTCCAACACCAAGATTTTCGGTTACTTCTCCAAACTCTTCTTCACCTAAATCAGTTTCCAATTTCCCAATCCAATATTGACCTTGAATATCAAAACTCTCGTTCTCATTAGATTGATAAGCGGATGTAATAAACTTTAAAAGCAAATCTTCCTTTGGCATATAAGAAGCTGTTAAAGCTCCAGTCTTTGCTTCATATCTGTCCACTTCTTGCCCATCAAAATAAACGGTTAAGCGATAAGCTTCGCTTAAGGTTCCATAGCTTGTTTCTCTTGTTCTAGGAATAAATTGGTAGGTATTTAAAGCATAATTTCCTAAAAATGACAGTTCAAATTTATCATTGAAAGCATAATTAATATAAGACTGTACATCCATAAAGCTCGGAAAATAATCTGCTTTAGTTTCCATTGCATTAAAAACATATTTATTGGATTTATACCTATAACCAAAGAGATAACTTAATTTATCATCTTTTAATGCAAGACCTTCAAAATGAGCAGCAGCACCGAGTAAACTCATGGTAGCCGAAGCGGCAAACTCGTAGGGTTTTTTATATGTAACATCTAGAACAGATGACATTTTATCTCCATATTTAGCATCAAAACCGCCTGCTGAAAATTTAACTTGAGAAACCAGGTCTGTATTAACAAAACTTAAGCCTTCCTGCTGTCCGGAACGTATTAAAAATGGTCTGTATATTTCGATATCGTTCACATAAACCAAATTCTCATCGAAATTTCCACCGCGAACTGAATACTGAGAGCTCAGTTCATTAGAAGAGCTGACGCCTAGCTGCATTTTCACCAAGGATTCAATTCCTCCAGCTGTCGAAGGTAGTTGTGTCGCGATTTTTGCGTCAATGGGAATAATTCCAGCTTGATTAATCTCTTCTCCAATAATATGAATGGGTCTTAGGTTTTCAACACCTGTCTGCAATACAATATTGTTTTTATAAACTTCATTATTCGACAATCGCAGAGTATCCATTTGTTTAACATATCCCAGCTTAGAAAAAACTAAAACTATCTGTGTGTCAGCTGGAACTTTTATACTGTAATTACCTTGTCCGTCTGAAATTTCTCCAATACTTGTTCCCAGCACAGCAATACTAACAAAATCGACAGCTTTATCCTTATTATCGATAATTTTACCATTAACTATAGCTTTTTGAGCATTAATAGACAATGAAATAATAATAAAGCTTATTATGCAAACAATCTGTTTCAATACTTAATCTTTTTTACGTTTAAACTTCCCCGCTTTCCATGCTTTAACCAGTTCTGCCCAAGCAAATGGATTTAATAGTGGGTTATTAACCATCCCTGTTAAACTTGGCTTCATTTGTCCCTGATACGAAGCCTGATAATGAATATTACTAACAAAATCGCGATAATTCATCGATGCATCCCATCCCATTTGTTCGGCTCTGTCTTTTAGCGCCATTAATTCTAAATTATTCATAGCTCTATCGTAATCATCGTATGGAATATCTAATTCTAAAAATGCTTTTGAAAATTGTTCTTTTGAAGGCCATGGATATACGACAGTTTCTGTCAACATAATCGTATCTTTAGCCATAACCTGAAACATGGTGTATCTGTTACCTTCTAGATTATCTGGGATTTTATAATAGGCTTTTTTATAGCCAACACATGAAAAAACGACTGTTTCTCCTTTTACTGCGACTAAAGAAAAGAAACCATGATAATCTGCCACTGTTCCTCTACGTGTTCCTACTACCTGAATAGCGGCAAAAGGGATTGGATCAAGGCTGTCAGCAGTAACAACTACGCCAGAAAACTGGACAATATCCTCCACTGTTTTTTTTGTTTCATTCGTTTTGTCTTCCTGAGAAAAGACGGCTTGATTACACATCAAAACGGAGAATAATAGTATAATATAATATGTCTGTTTTTTTATCATTAATGCTCAGTAACAAAACTAGCTGTTTTTTTCAACATAGCAATTAAACGGCAATTTATATGATTTATTATAACTGCAATAGGCATAAAAAAAGGGTGCTTTTGGCACCCTCGCTAGCATAAATCATTATAATTTATTATAAATATCCTTTTTCTTTTGCTTCTTTAATACAAGTTGATATTCCTTTTTTATCAATCAAACGAAGAGCAGATGTGGAAACCTTTAAACTAATATATTTATCTTCTTCTGGAATATAAAACTTTTTAGTTTGTAAATTAATATTAAATCTACGTTTAGTTCTCTTATTAGAGTGTGAAACATAGTTTCCTGTAATTGCCTTCTTTCCTGTAATCTGACATATTCTTGACATGATCTCTTCTTTTTAAATTAAGTATTCTTTAAAACGGAGTGCAAAATACGGTAATTTTGTTTAATTATTCAAACTTTTATCGAAATTATTTTCAAGTTTTCGTAAAAAAACTTTCATATCCTAAAAA
This sequence comes from uncultured Prolixibacteraceae bacterium, assembly GCA_964550505.1. GTDB lineage: Bacteria > Bacteroidota > Bacteroidia > Bacteroidales > CAZJZP01 > CAZJZP01. Next base: position 7,111 of record CAZJZP010000072.1, read on the forward strand.
AAACAGAAGAAATTATGGCTTTTTCTTGTCCATTTCTGAAAAAAGTAAGATATTTGTCCACTTTTTAAGAAAGTTTTATTAAACAACTAAAAATTAAAGTTTTATGGCAGTAAAGATGAGATTACAACGACAAGGTAAAAAGGGAAGAGCCTTTTACCATATCGTTATTGCGGATGGTCGTGCACCACGAGACGGACGCTACATTGAACGTTTAGGAACGTATAATCCTCTAACAACTCCAGCTGATATCAAATTAGATTTTGATAAAGCATTAGATTGGCTTCAAAAAGGAGCTCAACCAACAGACACCGTAAGGGCCCCCCCTTCGTATAAAGGTATTTTGTATAAGAAGCACCTGCTTAACGGTGTGAAAAAAGGAGCCTTAACCGAAGAACAAGCAGAAGCAAAATTTACCGCTTGGTTATCAGAAAAAGAAGCTAAAATAGCTCAAAAAGCGAATGAAGTTGAACTAAGCAAAAAAGAAGCTAAAAAACAAAGAATCGCTGAAGAGACTAAAATTAAAGAAGCACGCATCAAAGCTATCGCTGACAAATTAGCTGCTGAAGCTAAAGAAGAAGCAGGCGAAGAAAAAGCAACAGAAGAAACAGCTGAGGAAACTACTGAAGCTAATGCTGAAACTCCTGAAACGCAAGATGCTACTGAAGAGAAAAAAGAAGAAGTAAAGGCAGAGGAAGCAACTACAGAAGAGAAGAAAGAAGAAGTGAAAGCTGAAGAAGCTACTAAAGAGGAAAAGAAAGAAGAAGAAAATGTAGAAGAAGCTCCTAAAGAAGAGAAAAAAGAGGAAGTGAAAGAAGAGCCTAAAGAGGAAGAAAAAAAGGAAGAGGAGAAGGTCGAAGAAGCTGCTGTAGAAGATAAGAAAGAAGAAGTTAAGGAAGATGCTAAAGAAGAAACAAAAGAAGAGAAAAAAGCAGAATAATTAGCATAATTTCAATGATTAATACTGATGAGCTTTATTATTTGGGGATTATTAAAAGAACCAAAGGGAATAAGGCTCATCTTTTTTGTATAGCTGCTGTTCCACTTGAAGAAGTTGATATTGGAAACCTCAAACATGTTTTTCTTGAACTCCATGAAAAACAATTCATCCCTTTTAGCGTTGAGGATTTTCAAATAGAAAAAAAGGATAATTTTACCCTCAAATTGGCAGAAATTCATTCGCAGGAAAAAGCAGAAAAAACAACTGGAACAAAAATTTATATCCAAGCATCATCTATTTCCCATAAGAGTAACAGCAAGATTAATACGCAAAAAATAATCGGTTATCATGTTATTGATGCAAAATATGGCTTGTTAGGAAAACTGGAACAAATCATTGAAAACACCGCTCAGGATTTGCTAATGATTCGTAATGAAAATAACACAGAAATATTTCTCCCTTTCGTTGAGCCATTTATTCTTGAAATAAACCACAAAAACAAAAGCATCAACATTGAAGCGCCTCCAGGTTTATTAGAAATCTATTTAAATAAGAAATAAATCAGAATGTTTAGCTTAAAAGAATCCGTCCTTCGACATAGTAATGCTGCTATGAAAATTGGGACAGATGCATTGATATTGGGTGCTTACGCCAAGGTAGAAAAAACCAAAAGTATTTTGGATATTGGAACAGGTTGTGGAATTATTGCGATTATGCTTGCACAAAGAACTTCGACCATCATTGATGCCATTGAACCTGAAGCAGCTTCGTTTTCAGATGCTTCTTATAATTTCTCTAACTCAAAGTGGAAAGAAAGACTGCATGTTTTTCCGTATAGATTACAGGAGTTTCTAGCTATTAGCGATAAGAAATACGATCGAATAGTATCTAATCCTCCCTTTTTTCAAGGTGATTTTAGGGCAGGAAAACAGGAAAAAATCTGTGCAAAACATGTAATTGATCTTAGCTTAAACGAATTGATTAGTTCTTCCACTTCATTATTAAATAAAAATGGCAGCTTAGAAATTATCATTCCCTTTCAAAAAGCAGAAGAAGCAATAAAAATTGCAGAAAATCATCAGCTTTATCCTGAAAATCACTTTATTCTCTACCCGAAAGAAAATAAAAATCCACACCGCAGCATTATCCGTTTTTCATTTAATAAAAAAGTGCTAAGAACAGAAACGCTATACATTAGAAATAGCAAAGGGAATTACACTGATGCTTATTATAGCTTACTTAAGGATTACATCCCCGAAAAATACATTCAAGGCTGAAAAACGGCATAAATTTTGATATAATTAAAAAAAAACACTTACTACTATGAAAACAATTTTAGCAATTATCTTTTTCAGTTTATTCAGCATTACTGCTTTTAGTCAAAAAGTCTATTCTTGCGACAGCAAATATGATGCTGATGTTAAAGTTTATGTCGTTGACAGTAAATACGACGCAGATTTGATTGTCTATAACTGCGATAGCAAATACGATGCTGACGGCAATGAAGGTTTATGGTTTTTTGTTGACAGCAAATA
>CAZJZP010000073.1:0-9548 GCA_964550505.1 uncultured Prolixibacteraceae bacterium
TTAATCAAGGCTTCCAGAGGGATGAAATTAGAAAGTTTAGAGGATGTTTTTTAATTATACAATAATGCGCTTGTAATGTCTATAAAAATTCATAAAGCAATTGGACTGATGTCTGGAACTTCTTTGGATGGAGTGGATATTGCTTATTGCACATTTAGAAAGAAAAATAATGCTTGGACATATAATTTAGTTTCTTGCACAACAATTCCTTACGATACAGAGATAAAAAATCGTTTAAAAAACGTGCATCAAATGAATTTAGAGGGATTTTTATTATTCGACAGAGAATATGGACGTTTTTTAGGTAAATTAGTATATGATTATTGTAAAAAAAACGCTTTTCAGGCGGATTTTTTGGCTTCTCATGGTCATACGGTTTTTCATCAACCCAATCTCAATTTAAGTTATCAATTAGGACACGGTGCTTCTATCGCAGCAGAAGCCAAAATGCAAACAATATGTGATTTCAGAGCAATGGATGTAGCACTTAATGGACACGGAGCTCCCTTAGTTCCGATAGGAGATTATTATTTGTTTGATCAATATGATTATTGCTTGAATATCGGCGGAATTGCTAATATTACAGCTAAAGATAAAGTCTTAACAGCTTATGATATTTGTCCTGCAAATTATGTTTTGAATTATTTAGCAAAAGGTTTTAATGTTGAGTATGATAATAATGGTGAAATTGCATCCAGAGGGAAAATCAATGAATCTTTATTGGAAGAGCTTAATAATATAGAATTCTATAAAATAACAACTCCAAAATCCTTAGGAAGAGAGTGGATAGAAGAGCAGATTTTTCCCATTCTTAAAAAATATAAAATTCTTCAGACCGATAAGATCAGAACTTTTGTTGAGCATATTGCTGTTCAAATATCCCGACAAATTAATGCATCAGCAGCAAAAAAAAACTTACTAATTACGGGGGGTGGTGCACATAATTCATTTTTAATCTCTCGGATTAAAGATAATTTACAGAACAAAAACATTAGCATAGAAATCCCTTCCAATGATATTGTTGATTATAAGGAAGCTTTAATATTTGCCTTTTTGGGTGTTTTGCGAATAGAAAAGCAAGTAAATTCTTTGCAATCAGTTACAGCAGCTTCTCAGGATAATGTTGGCGGAGCGATTTATTATTATTAGTTTTAAGGGAAAAGCATTTAACAAACAAGAAAACACCCAAATTTGAAATTCAAATTTGGGTGTTTTTACTAATAGGATTAATAGTCTTTATATAAAGATAAGTTGTGTTAAAATATAAATCGGTAATAATACAATCAAAGAAAACTTAATGATATATGCAAAAAAGCTTGGCATAGGTATTTTATTTTCTTCAGCTATTGCTTTAACCATAAAGTTAGGACCATTTCCAATATATGTCATGGCTCCAAAGAATACCGCTCCTAAACTGATTGCAGTTAGAAGAATTTCAGGAATTCCCGCAATAAAACCTTCCCCAACAATTGCTGCTGCACCTTCATTCATCCCAATTGCCAAATTATGGAAAGAAACAGCTGTAGGAGCGTTGTCCAAGAATGCACTTAAGCTTCCTGTTGCATAATAGAAATGTTGAGGAGTTGTAATACCAAAAGAAGAGGCGTTAGCTGCAAGGTAAAGCAAAGCAGGAACCATAGTGATGAAAATCCCTAGGAATAAAAAGGCAACTTCTGTAATGGGAACCCACGTAAATTTATTTGCTTTACGTAATAGCTTTGGAGTAAATAATAATGATGCTCCTGCTAATAACAACATTGCTCCTTCACGAATAAAGGCATAATTATGATTTTCATGTATAATATGAATATATTGGTCGTTTAAGAAAGCAACAGAAGCTACAATTCCAATTAACCATAAGAAATTAAGATTTCCTTTTAGACGGATTGGTTCGACTTGTGTAGAGTCCAACTGAATATTTTCAATTGGCTCTTTTTTGTAATAATAACTATCTACCACAAAATATAAAGCGAGGAGTACTGCATTTACAAAAGCCCATTCAGGTAACATGTGGAAGAACCACTCAAATGGAGCACCACGTAAGTAAAGAAGAAATAATGGTGGATCTCCTAAAGGAGTTAATAATCCACCACAGTTTGCAACAATTGCGATGAAAAAGAGTATAGTATGTACCTTGTATTTTCTTTCAGAATTTGTTTTTATTACAGGACGAATTAACAACATTGCTGCCCCCGTAGTTCCCATAAAGGAAGCCAAAACAGCTCCAATAGCTAAAAAAGTAGTGTTTATCCCAGGTTTTGCTTGGATATCTCCTTTCAAATGTATTCCACCCGTAATTACAAACAAAGAACCCAGAAGAATAATAAAAGGAATATAGTCAAAAAGCAATTGGTGTATCAATGCATGGGTTAAATGTTCGTACACTAACCAAATAGCTGTTGGAATTCCTAGAACAAGAGAAATAATAAGTTTGTTTTTGTTTTCTTCCCACCAATGATGAAAAAACAAAGGACCAATAGCAATCATAAGTAGCATAATAATAAATGGGATAATTGCCCAAAGTGGAATTGCAGGGAGAGGCTCGTCAAAAGCAATATCCATTAAGAATTTTTTGTCTGGATTAATCCATCCGGCTTGTTCTTTATCTTCGCTATAGTGAATTACTAACTTTGCTTCGTTAATGTCATCAACAAAAAAGACTTTCTTATCTGCATGTTTTTCATCGGTAGAAAAGAACCAAAACCCTTCGTTTTCAACGGCTTCGTCCTCTCCGGCACATTTATATACAACTAAATCTGCCTCTGTTATGCTATCGCTTATATAAACACATACAGCATCGTCTTCCATTTTTTCACAAGAAAAAACCTTTTGTGAAAAGCCTTGAAGACTCAATAAAATGGCTAATAAAAAAATAATGACTGCTTTCATTTTCTTTAAAATTAATGAATATTTCTGTTTATTATCTTTCTGTTAAATCTGAATTTTATCAAGGAATGAAAAGAATGGAAACCCCATAGATTTCCAGTTAAGTGTTTGTTTGTCTGTATTTTGCTGTTTAAAAAGTGCATTTTTTAACGCTTTAGTGCAATTTTAAAAAAGCAAATGTATAAAAAAATCTTTTTAATACTATAATCTATTACGGCTATTATTCGTTTATATTAACAGAGTGATGTTAACAATTAGGGTAGCTTGAAAATTTCTGTTAACAGATATTACGTAATTTTATCCAAAATTAATTATTAGAATATGTATATTATGGGTTTATTGTTGCAAATAACTGAAACTACAACACAGGTAGTTGACACAGTTAGTCAAGTGGTTCAAAATCAAGAAGGAATTCCTACGGAAGAAAAATTATCGTTTCTAAACCTTGCAATGAAGGGTGGATGGATTATGATTCCTTTAGCCTTCCTTTCTGTTTTAGCGATTTATATTTTTATAGAACGCTATATGGCTATTAACAGGGCAGGGAAAGACGACAAGAATTTTATGAATAACATTAAAGATTTTATCAGCGATGGAAAAGTCGATTCTGCTTTGGCTCTTTGCAAAAGCAAAGAAACACCATTGGCTAGAATGATTGAAAAGGGGATTAAACGGATTGGGCGTCCACTGAACGATATTAGCGCTGCAATAGAAAACGTTGGGAAATTAGAAGTTTCCAAATTGGAAAAAGGGGTTGCTATTCTTGCAATGGTTGCCGGTGCTGCTCCAATGATAGGCTTCTTGGGAACAGTGTCAGGTATGATTAGAGCTTTCTACGACATGTCTAAAGCTGGAAATAATATTGATATCGGACTACTTTCAAATGGTATTTACGAAGCAATGGTTACGACTCTGGCAGGTTTGCTAGTGGGGATTATTGCTTATATCTGTTATAATATCATAGTTTCACGTATCGAAAAAGTAGTATATGTGATAGAAAATAAAGCAACCGAATTTATGGATTTATTGTACGAACCGGCTTCAAAATAAATAATTATGGCAATTCAAATAAGAAATAAACGATCAACAGAATTCAGTACATCTTCCATGTCTGATATTGTTTTTCTTTTGCTGATTTTCTTTATGCTCACCTCTACTTTAGTTAGCCCTAATGCCATTAAACTATTGCTACCTAGTAGCTCAAGCGAAAAAACATTGGCTCCACAGAGTATAACAATCTATATTAATGAAGAAAATCAATTTTTCTTGGAGCAAAACAGAATGGAAATAAGTGAGATGGAAGAAGCTATCGCACTGGAAATGCTTGGAGTAGAAGAAGGTTCTGTTGTGTTGCGTGCCGACCAATCTGTAGCTGTGCAATATATTGTTAATGTTATTGATGCCGTTAATGCTGTTAATGCACAATACGGAACAAAACATAAGGTTATTCTTGCAACGAAACCAACAAGCTAATTAATACGTAAAACTACTATGGCAGAAGAAAAAAAGAAAAAAGACAAATTGCTTGGAATCATTATTACGATTTCAGCACATAGTCTTTTATTATTATGCCTGATATTATTTGGTTTTATTACTCCTCTTCCTCTCCCAGAAGAACAAGGAGTTATTATTGATGTTGCTGGTGGCGGCGGTGGCGGTAGTTCAAGTTCAATGAACAATACGGAATCTTTTAACGAAAACACAGAAAGCCCTGGAGAAAGCACTGAAAATTATGCCAATCAAAATTATGAAGAAGCGGCAAATATGAATACCAATAATACCACAACGCAAAATACTCCTATCCCTGATGAGCGAATAACAAATTTTTGGAACTCTTCCAATACTGGAGAGGGGAATGGTAATGGGAGTGGTAATGGTGACGGATCAGGAACAGGTGATGGAACAGGAAATGGCTCTGGGGTGGGTTCTGGTGATGGTCCAGGAGAAGGTGTTGGCTATTCCCTTCATGGAAGAACGTCTAAAAGCATTCCTAAGCCATCTTATACAGAAGATGACCAAGGGAAAGTTGTTGTAGCGATATGGGTTGATAGAAACGGAAATGTGGTAAAAGCAATCCCAGGAGTTTCCGGTTCCACAACATCAAATAAATTCTTATGGCAGAAAGCCCAACAAGCGGCATTACAATCAAAATTTAGTGTTTCCTATGATGCTCCACCCGAGCAAAAGGGAACGATTACCTATAATTTTATCAAGTTCAATTGATGAACTATTCTCAAACACTGGATTTCCTTTTTTCACAGCTTCCAATGTATCAAAGAATAGGTAAAGCTGCCTATAAAGCAGACTTATCTGCAACAATTAGATTGCTCGATTATCTTGATAATCCTCAACGCCATTTTAAAGCCGTACATATTGCTGGAACTAATGGAAAGGGTTCTGTGGCACACATCTTGGCTTCAGTTTTGCAAACAGCAGGATACAAAACCGCTTTATATACTTCGCCACATTTGAAAGATTTTCGGGAACGTATTAAATTGAACGGTAAAGAAATCCCCGAAGAATATGTCATTCATTTTGTGGAAAAACACAAGGCTTTTTTTGAGAATGAAAAACTCTCTTTTTTTGAAATGACTGTTGGATTAGCTTTTGCTTATTTCGCAGACAACCAGCCAGATATTGCAATTGTTGAAGTTGGAATGGGTGGGCGTCTAGATTCCACCAATTTAATCAATAGCTTGATTTCTATTATTACAAATATAGGATACGATCACACTGCTTTTCTGGGTAATACTTTAGCGGAGATTGCAACAGAAAAAGCAGGAATTATTAAAGAAAAACAATACGTAATTATTGGAGAAAAACATCCAGAAACAAGCAGTGTTTTTATCAATAAAGCTATGGAAAAACAAGCAAAAATTCTTTTTGCCGAAGATTTTTATCACTGCAAAAAAAGTACAGAAAGCTTTTCTTCTGCGGAATACTGCATTAAAGAACTTAAAACCAATAACGAATATTCTTTGGAACTTGATTTGTGTGGAAATTATCAGGTAAAAAACCTACAAACTGTCTTGTTGGCTATTAGGCAATTAAATGAAGTTGGCTTTCCCATTTCAAAAGAAAACCTAAGAAAAGGATTAAAAAGCATAAAAGAAAACACGAATTTTATGGGAAGATGGCAGATTTTACAAACAAAACCACTTGTAATTTGCGATACAGCTCATAATAAAGAAGGTCTTTCCATTGTCCTTTCACAACTTAATAAAAAGAATGCAGCCAAAATCCATTTTGTTTTAGGCTTTGTCAATGATAAGAATATTGAAGGCATTATCTCTCTTTTTCCTAAAAAAGGAAACTATTATTTTTGTAAAGCAAAGATAGCTCGTGGGATGGAAACAAAAGAATTACAGCAGAAGTCAGAAAAATATGGTTTTAAGGGTAAAAGCTATTCTTCTGTTCAAGAAGCCTATCAAGCAGCCATTAAAAATGCGAAAGAAGATGATATTGTTTTTGTTGGAGGAAGTACTTTTGTTGTTGCAGAAGTACTTTAATTATTGTATTTTCGTACTGTGATACGCATTTTAATCATAGCATTTTTGTTTTTCTTTCTAGCCGAGAGCACAACAGCCCAATTGGTAATCACAGAGATATGTCCAAGAAATAAAGATATTCTCTTGGATGAAGATGGCGATGCTTCTGATTGGTTTGAACTGTATAATAATTCAGACTCCCTTCTTTCACTTTCCGATTTCTATTGCAGTGATAAATATGATAATATTAAAAAATGGAAATTTCCTGATATTAGCTTGAAGCCGAGAGAATATCTTGTCTGCTTTGCTTCAGGAAAAGACCGTAAAGCACGAATAAATCATTGGGAGACTATTGTTAAAGCAGAAGATTCGTGGTATTTGTATATTGGAAACAATGCTCCCGACACAAACTGGAATCAACCAAATTATGTGTGTTCACCTATTTCTTGGATAAAAAGAGATGGCCCTTTTGGAAGAGATTATCCCCAAATCCAAAGCAATACATTTAGTGAAAAAACCCTTTATATTTCCACTTCTTTTTCTATTTCAGACACTTCATTAATTGATTATGGAAGATTATATATGGATTACGATGATGCTTTTGTTGCTTATTTAAACGGAGTTGAAATTGCACGGGCAAATATTGGGGCAAAACAACTCATCCCAGCATACGACGATATCGCTTTCGATGTCCACGAATCATTAGTTGCAGCAGGAGAAATTCCACAAGAGTTTAAAATCTCACACCAGAAAATAAAAGAATTGCTGATTGAAGGGAATAATGTGCTTTCCATTCAAGTGCACAATGCATGGAATAATCATGGAGCTTGTCTTGCTGCACCATATTTTTTTCTGTCATTTTCTGATACGCTATTGCATCACGATACTTTGTTGCCATGGGTTCCAGCGCAAAATTATTATCTACACACCAACTTTAAGCTTTCTGCCGAAGATCTAGAAGCGGTAGCACTATCCAGAGCAGATAGCTTGTATGCTGCTCGCTTTTTTCCTGTACTTTCTGCCAATCACAGTTATGCTAGTGTAGATGATACTACTGCAAATTGGCAAATTTGTGATAATCCAACACCCGGATTTTCAAATTCCACAGCAGAAAGCTATTCTTCCTATGCTTCAAAAGCAATTTTCAGTCATGCAGCTGGATTTTATGCTGCCCCATTTTATTTATCATTGACAACCTACAACAGTTCCGACAGTATTTTTTACACCCTTGATGGCAGCGAACCCAGCAGAACGTCGATTTTGTATAATACTCCCATAAGCGTTGACTCTATTACGATTGTGAGAGCCAAAGTCTATCGTGCCGATGAGGTTTTACCGGGGCCGATTTCTACAGCTTCCTATTTTGTGGGAATAAATAAAGATTTGCCAATTATTTCTTTAGTAACGGATCCGAAAAATCTGTGGGATTCAATTACAGGAATATATACAACAGGAATAAATGCTTCCCCTGTTTATCCGTATTATGGAGCGAATTATTGGATGGACTGGGAACGTCCTGCTCACATTGAGTTTTTTGATGAAAATAAAGAACAAAAAATTGCGCAAGATCTTGGGATAAAAATTCACGGAAGAATCTCCAGAACCTTTCCCATGAAAAGCTTACGACTAATAACCAGAGGAACATATGGGAAATCAACTATTGATTATCAGGTTTTTCCTTCAAAGCAAATACATTCGTATAAAAAACTGATTTTACGAAATTCAGGTCATGATTTTAATAAAAGTCATTTTCGTGATGCTTTTATTCAAAAAAGTATTCAAGATAAAACCAATAGCGATATGCAAGATTATCGTCCTGTGATTACATACATAAATGGAGAATATTGGGGAATTTACAATTTGAGAGAAAAAATTGATGAAGATTATATCGAAGATAACTATTCTATTCCACAGGACAGTGTTGATGTTTTGGAAACCTATATTGGCGTTGTTCATGGGGAATATGACCATTATTATAAAATGATGGAATATGTGAAAGCTAACAATGCTACAGACTCCTTGGTTTATGATTCCATTTCGGCGATGCTGGATATGGATAATTTTATAGATTATTTTGTCGTACAGATTTTCTCAGGAAATACAGATTGGCCCAATAATAACATTAAATATTGGAGAGAAAAAAAAGCCAATGCAAAATGGCGATATTTGTTTTTTGATATGGATGCTAGCTTTTCCCTTTCTTCTTCTGTAACAACAAATGATTTTTATCGAATATTGCACGCAAATTTTCAATGGTGCGAAAATCATATATTATTCAGAAAACTGATGCAAAACATTACATTCAGAAATCGCTTTATTAATCGTGCAGCAGATTTAATGAATACGATTTTGCATCCCCAAACTTTAAATGCAGGCTTAAATGAATTTGAAACGAGATTAGCTGTCGAAATGCCAAATCATCTTCAGCGTTGGGGTTCTTCCGTTTCTGCTTGGCAAAATCAAATTCAAGTAATGCGAAACTTTTCTAATCAAAGGGCATCATATTTCCGAAACCATATTCAATCTGAATACTCCTTAACTGCCCAAAGAGAAATAAGTCTGGACGTTTTTCCCCCGCAGGGTGGAACAATAAAGATAAACACCATTTATCCTGACAGTTTCCCTTGGCAAGGTCTTTATTTTCAAGACGTTCCGATAAGTTTCGAAGCAGTCCCAGCTCCCGGTTATCGATTTGCATCTTGGCAAAGCGATGCAGCAATCCAAGAAGATTCTTTGGTTAATACCCTTGATTTGCTTTTTGATACTTATGCTACCGCTTATTTTGAACACGATATTGCTTCTGACACACTAATTGTTGTGAGTGAAATCAATTATACTTCTTCCGACGAATATAATACTGAAGATTGGTTTGAAATTCATAATTATGCAGCAGAAAGTATAAATTTAGCCCATTGGTATTTCAAAGATGAAAAAGACAATCACATCTTTTATTTTCCACATGATGTTTGGATTAGAGGAAATGATTATGTAGTCGTTTGTGAAGACACTTCCGCTTTTAAACTTGTGCATCCGAACCTCAGGAATTATGTGGGCAATTTTAATTTTGGCTTAGGGAGTAGTGCTGATAAAATCCGAATATTTGATAGTGAGGACAATCTTGTCTTTTCTGTTGCATATGAAAATACATCGCCCTGGCCGTTTTTAGAAAATAAT
>CAZJZP010000074.1:0-9504 GCA_964550505.1 uncultured Prolixibacteraceae bacterium
TTCTACTAAAAATATTGAAAACTTATCTCTTGTTACTATTGGGGGGAGTAGTATTCTTGTCGTACTTGCTTTCGCATACCATAAATTACAATATCAACGCTGGATGATTTTTGTACTTTTATTACTACTCATCCGTTTCTTTTTCAATTTTTCCGTGCTGCCAACGAGGTATCAATATTCTGATGAAAAATATTATGCAGAAACTATCTATGAAGTATCGGATAAATATGCCGACTATCATATTGGGATTTTTCAAGGAACTTATTTAACTGACTTCACCACTTATCATTTCACTTATCACCGACAAAAAGTAATACCAAGAACGCATCGTGTTTTTACGCCTAACTATATGTATATGTGTAATAAATACCATTTAGATTTAATACAACAAAAATACAAATGGGATAACGCAGTTGTAGATAGTTTTCCCGTTAATTTCCCTAAAGAGCATTTGTATTTAGTTCATTTTCCTGAAATAACTGTTCATCATCCCAAATAAACTAGTCCAAAGCAATACATTTTCCACTATGGTTTTCCTCTATGTACAAATTTGACGGACTTCCAGTGTAAAAAACATTCCCTACATAATTGAGTACTGCAATAAAATTAACTTCGGCATGCAGATAACAATCGGCAGGAGAATTTGAGGTTATGGAGACATAGTCAGACGCTAAAGCTAAGGCATTGAGATAGCCATTTGGATTCACATAGAAAAAAGCTTTGTTTGTCTTTCCTGAAACATTCATATCCGAATTTCCGGTATGCAGCGCAGTTTTAAAATAATCCGTTTCAATATCAATATCAAAAGTGCTGACAGATTCCCATGCATTAATTAATAATGTATCAGTAGTAATCGTATTCCTCGAAATAATTTTTCCTGCCCCACGAGCATCAATTTGATTAATATTCGTATAATGCACATAAACTTCAAACGGGATATTAAAACTTCTTACCCAATTACAACGGTTTTCGTTCTTAATAGTCAATTCGTTATTTATTATTTCTGTTGTTAATTTTGGGATAATGTTTTTTCCGCTTTTAACTTCCACAAAAGAAATACTATCAGCAATTAAAAAAACATCAATCTTATCATAAATAACTATCTTATTAAAATCTGTCAAATACCTTGTTTCCGTTGTGATTTCTCCTGCGGATTTCACACAGTCCCAAGCCTTTTCTTTATTGCAAGAAACCAAGAAAATGCTAAAAAGCAAAAAGCAGTATATCCATTTTTCTTTCTTTATTATCATAATCTAAATCCTATTCCTGTTTCAAAAACATCCGCTCGCGCATAATGTGTTTTTAGTGCAATATTCCACATCCAGTGTTCAGAAAATTCATAACGAAGCATTAATCTGTCGTAAATTCTTCCTAAAGTAGGATCTGGAGAATACAAATACAGTCCCAATTGTGTGTGCAAAGAAAAACGCCCCATTTTCCAGGCTGCGCCCAAATGAGCTCCAAGCTGAGCATAGGCAAATTTCTTTTGTAATTCCATTTCATTCTCTATCAAAGAAGCTTTTTTAGATTCATCATACATAATATCAATACCATAATAATAATCAAACTTTAAGCTTCGCTGATGCATTCTATCAAAAGACAAGGCATAAGAAATATATTTCGGACCTGCTACCGGATATTTTTCTTTTACACCAACTAAGGAATATATATCCCATTTTTTTTGATTTACTATTTCTTTCTTCTCTTTTTCTTTATTGGGCGAATATTTTTGATAATTATAAGGAATATAACGCAAGCCCAAACTCAAACTTAAATTATTCACTCCGTAATTGGGAAGTGTAAAAGAGCCATTTGAAAAATGCGTAATATTTATTCCTTGAATCAACTGCCAATGCGAAGACAGAGGTATGTGCTGACTATAAGAAAGCCTAATAGCAGCATTAAGATATGAACCAATAGTATTATTTTTTGGATTTTCCACTCTGTCGTATGGTTTTGAAAGATAAGCCAATCCACAGCCCAATTGGAAAAAAGAAGCATAGTTTTTTGTTCGAATTAGGGGAAAATGCATGTATGGAATCAAGGCAAGAGAATATCCTAAATAATAATTATTTCCTAGATTTGAATACCAAAACTCTATACCTCTTTTCGGTCGTCGATATAGCTGATGCCAATCTTTATCACCATCGCATTCTTCTTCTAAAACTAAGCTAAATGCTGTAAGATGAACTGCTGATAAATGTGCCATTTCCGGATGGTGATTCATTATAAAACCATAATGAATATCTAGACCATAATGCAATGAATCCCATTGCTGAGAAAAGAGCTTTGATGAAGAAAAACCAAAGCAAAAAACTACAAGCAGGTATGTAATTATCTTCTGCATTGAAGCAAAGATAGCGTTTTTTTTATTCTGAAATGAAAACAGCAAGCTGATTTTTTGAAAATATGCAAACTTTCTTTTAATATTGTAAAATCATAAAAAAGACATTTTGATGCAAAAATTCACTTATCAGAGAATTGGAACAATTTATTCTCCTTTCAATCAAGCAAAAGGAACTCCAATACAAGCTTCTGTTGCCAAGGCTGTCAAAGGAAAAATTATTTTGCAGCCAGAATATACTGACGGATTAAAAGATTTGGAGGGCTTTTCTCATATCTTTTTAATCTATCATTTCCATCTATCAAAGAAAAAACCACTCATCCTAAAACCTTTTTTAGATGATATTGCTCATGGTGTCTTCGCAATTCGAGGTCCAAGCAGACCTAATCCGATCGGAATTTCAATTGTTCGATTATTAAAAATTGAGAATAATATTCTATCTATTGAAGATATCGACATCATTGACGGAACTCCTCTTTTGGATATTAAACCGTATATTCCACAATTTGATGAAAGAAAAGGAGTAAAAACTGCTTGGTTGGATTCAAATATCAGCAAACTAGATAAATCCAGAGACGATGGGAGATTTGTGGAATAATCCTTTTTGAATTTTCAAAGATTGTCAGAAAAAAAGCCTAGTTTTGTTGTATTAAAAAACATAAGATATGAGAAAAGCGGCAAGACTTTTTGAAGAATTATTAGATATCATGGATGAATTGCGTGAAAAATGTCCGTGGGATAAAAAACAAAGCCTCGAAAGTTTACGATATTTAAGCATTGAAGAATGTTTCGAACTATCGGATGCTATATTAGAAAAGGACATGAATGGCATACGAGGAGAATTAGGCGATTTGATGCTGCATTTGGTTTTCTATGCCAAAATAGCTTCTGAACATCAAGCCTTTGATATTGCTGATGTACTAGAAGGGATAAATCAAAAATTAATTCGCCGACATCCGCATATTTATGCTGATGTAGAAGCTAATGATGCTGATACTGTAAAAAGCAATTGGGAAAAAATAAAGATGAAAGAAGGTAGAAAATCCGTATTGGAAGGAATTCCAAAATCAATGCCTTCATTAGTAAAAGCCTACAGAATGCAGGAAAAAGCAGCTGGCATTGGTTTTGACTGGGAAAACGCTGATCAAGTATGGGATAAAGTAGAAGAAGAAATGGCAGAAATGCACCAAGAAATCAAAGAAAACAATAAGGAAAAGATGGAAGAAGAATATGGCGATTTGCTTTTTGCACTAATAAATTATGCTCGTTTCAAAGAAATCAATCCAGAAGATGCATTGGAAAAAGCAAACAAAAAATTTATTCGCCGTTTTCATTTTCTGGAAGAAGAATCCTTAAAAGATGGGAAAAATCTTGCCGAAATGAATTTGGACGAGATGGAAGCTTATTGGATTGCCTCAAAGAAAAAAGGCTTATAAATTCTGGCATAGCTTAAATAAATCCAAAACAAAAAGCCGTAAACTGATTATAGCTGACCTTAAACTGATTTTCTTTATTTTCAACACATTAAATAGCATATCTTTGGTTTGCACATTATATTATGCGAAATTTTAAAAAAAAATCTTTTGTAATACAAAGAAAAGGCGTATATTGTGCCGCGAAAAACAATATAAAAGCACGTAAAAATATTAAAAACACATAAACAACATTATACTTATGAAAAACAGGTACTTATTAATAGTTTTAATCGGAGTTATCGGTCTTTTTTCAGCTTACTTTTTCACTCAAAACAAGAGTGAAGATTTGAAATATATGCCGAGAGAACAAGAACAACAAGCCAATTTGGAGATGATTCATGGAGCTATGGATTGGGTAAATCAACGACTTGTTAATGCAGACGGCATAATTGACCCAACAGAAGTAGCCTTAGCACGCAAACAAGTAGAATTATTCCGCCAACAAAAAGCGGGAAATATGAACTGGACTGAAATGGGTCCCGATAACCAAGGTGGTCGAACCAGAGCAATATTAATTGACAAAGACAATCACAACACCATGTATGCAGGAGCTGTTAGTGGTGGCTTATGGAAATCTACTACTGGCGGACAATCTTGGATTAAAATTAATGATATGCAAGATAATATTGCAATCTCTTGTATTACACAAGATCCTGTTTCTGGAGCAATTTATGTTGGTACTGGAGAAGGATTTGCTCCTGGTAGCGGGACAGCAAATGGCAGCACTGGTTTTATTGGAGGTGGAGTATGGAAATCAACTGACGGAACAACTTTTACTGTTCTTTCTTCTACTATTCCTACAGCTAATGTAACAAATGACACTTGGTCTTATACTTATGAAATGATTTGCGACGCAAGTGGTGGATTATATGTTTGTACACAACGAGGCTTACAGTATTCATCTGATGGTGGTTCTACATGGACAAATCCTGTAATATATCCAAGTTCAAATCCTTTTGCTGCACCAGCAAACGATGTAGAAATTGGCAGTGATGGAACTGTATTTGCAGTGGTAGGAAACAAAGTTTTTATTTCCCCTGATGGATCTGTTGGCAGTTTTTCTGTCTCTTCCACAGGATTACCTTCTGTTGCAGGAAGAATTGAACTTGCCGTTGCTCCTTCTGATCCAAATTACGTATATGCGAATATTGCAACAGGAAGCGGTTCTTTTGATGGAGTATATAAAACCACAGACAAAGGCAGCAGCTGGACTCAGATTGCCACAGGTGGAAGTCAAAATTTTGATGTTTTTGGTGGAAACAATCAAGGAAAATACGATAATGAAATAGCTGTTTTCCCAAACAACAAAGAAAAAATCATAATTGGTGGTATAGATATGTATATGGGTGAAGCTGTTGGAACATCTAGCAGCTATGCTTGGACACAAAAATCCTTATGGGCTTTAGATCCTACAAGCTCCTTATATTTACATGCCGATCACCACAAATATGTATTTCATCCAACAAATCCAAATAAGATTTATTTTGGAACAGACGGAGGTGTGAGCATATCTTTAGATGGTGGAAATACTTTCCAAGTGTATAATAGAAACTATAATACACTTCAGCTTTACTCTCTTGCTGTCAGTCCTCAAGGAATGATGATGGGCGGAACACAAGATAACGGAACGCAGCTTATTCCTTTAACAGGAAATACAACAATGAATGCTTATAAAGTCTCCGGCGGTGACGGCGGTTGGTGTGCATTCTCTTTCTTAGACCCAAATATTCTTTTTTCAACAGTATATTATGCGTCTTTATCCCGTTCTCCCGACTTAGGAGCTAATCTTAGTGATTTTTATTCTGATGCCTTAGCAGATATTACTGGGGAAGCAGGAAATGCAGCCTTTGTTCCTCCTATTTTCTTATGGGAAAGCATTAATGATACTACAACTTCTGATTATGTAAGTTTTGTTGCTGAACAAAATTATAATGCTGGAGACTATGTTATTGTCAATAGCAAAACAGCTTCTTATCCGATTTCACATCAGCTCAGTTCTCCACTCAATAGTGGTGATTCTATTTCTATCAAAGACGTGGTTCAATCAAAATTTTATGTTGGACTTAATAATTCCATCTGGATGACACGAAAAGCTCTTGATTTTTCTACACCTCAACCAGAATGGTATAGGATTAGCTCCAACGCTGTTTCTTTGCCTGATGGTTTCACAGGAACTGCGCAATGTATGAATGTTTCTCCTTGTGGTAATTTCCTTTATGTTGGAACTTCAGCAGGTAGATTATATCGCATTTCCAACTTGTTAAATGCCAACGACTATCAATCTGCTGACAACAGAAGTGCGTATTGTGTTGTGGAAACTAAATTATTGAAATCTTATTCTAGTCGTGCAATAACTTCTATTGCAATCAATCCTAACGACCCAGATCACATTATTGTTACTCTAGGCAATTATGGAAGTACATCATATATTGAAGAATGCAAAAATGCAACAGATCAGAATCCTACATTTACATCTAAACAAGGAAACTTACCTGCAATGCCTGTATATTCTTCTGTAATTGAAATGAATGATGCAAATAAAGTGATTATTGGGACTGAATATGGAGTATTCTCCACAGACAATATTTCTGTAAGCTCACCAAATTGGGCTGCTGAAAATGCAAATGGATTAGCAAATGTTCCTGTATATGCATTAGTACAGCAAACAAAAGATTGGCCAGGAGTATCTAATTGGGGATCGATTTATGCAGGTACTCACGGTAGAGGTTTCTTCAAATCTGATGATTATTTATCTATTCCCTCGGATGAAAAACCAAGCATCGCAATCAACAGCAAGCTTAATATTTATCCTAATCCAGCTGTTACAGAAACAAAAATTGCCTATCAATTATATGAAAATGCTGATGTCGTTATTAGTATTTATGACCTACAAGGTAAACTCATGTTTAAAGATAGTTATGCTAATCAAAGAGCTGGAAAACATAGTTTAAAATTAGACTGCAATGGCTTTAGCAGAGGAACTTATATTGTTCAAGTTTCTACGCCTAAGCAAAAAGCAAACGGAAAATTTATTGTATTATAACATATATAAAATAAAGTCAAATGAAGAAAATTTTATCAATAATAGTATTATTCTTAGCAAGTTCTATTCTTTTTGCACAAATGCCGGTGTATCCACCAACGCATATTGCTCCCTTAGATAATGCTAATAATAGAATTCCACAAATTTTATTGAACTGGACACCTGTTTCCGGAGCAACAAAATACGTAGTTCAACTGGACACTAATCAAGCATTTAGCAATCCAACAGTCTTTAGCAGTATTTACTCTGCTTTAGTAACACCTGATTTGTTATTTAATGCTAATTATTATTGGCGTGTGGCTGCAATAGGGAATGCAAATGACACTTCTGCTTGGTCAACGGAGTGGATGTTTAATGTAATTGATACATTAACACAAACTGCACCTATCAGCGAAGCAGTAGTTATTACCCCTGGAACACCTCCAGATACAAGTGTAGTAAGCTATGCTTTTTCACCTGATGTGTTTCTTAAGTGGAATGCTGTTGATAGTGTAAAAAAATATCACGTGCATATTGCAACGGATTCATCCTTTACAACTTTGCTTTTTGATTCTATTGTTGATACAAACAATACTAATGCATATCACTTGAATTATGGTGATACTGTTTATTGGAGAGTCAGAATGATTAACACTATTGATACCTCCTCCTGGAGTGCTATTTGGGTAATTTATATCAGAAATTATATCGAATTACAAACTCCAGCAGATAGTAGCTTAAACATACATTTATTAGCTAATCTGAAGTTTTCTGGAATTACCGGAAGCGATTATTTTGAATATGAAATTGTGGAAGATGCCGGAATGGGTTCATCTAGCATTATGCATGTTAATTATTCAAAATTAAAACTTATTGCTAATCCTGCAGATACTATTGTTGAAACATTATCTGATACCCTAAAATTTGGAATGACTTATGCATGGAGAGCAAGAGCAGTTCACGCTGTTGGAACTTCTTCTTGGTCTGTTATTCATATCTTTACTACCATTGATACTGTTAACTTAGTAAGTCCTGCTGACGGAGCGATACAGATTGCTCGTAGTCCATTATTAAGTTGGGACACTATCGCTGGAGCGAGTTCGTATGATCTTATGTATGATACGCTTCCTTCTTTCAGCTCACCAATGGCAACAGTTAAAAATACTGCTGGAAATAGTTTAGCAGTTTTCCCTGCTCTTCCTAAAGATCAAATGGTTTACTGGAAAGTTAGAGCAAGAACATCTGTTGATGTTTCATCATGGAGTGAAGCATTTTCTTTCACTACCGTTGATGGTGTAGGTGTTGAAGAAATGATAGTCAAAGACTTAAATGTGTATCCTAATCCAACTAAAGGATTTGCAGAAATTAGTTTCTTCGCAAATGAAAGTCAAAAAGCTGTTGTGAGCATTTCAAATATCATCGGACAAGAAGTTTACACTTCTGTTAATTCCGTTAATACTGGAAATAATGTTATTAAGATTGATCTTAGTAAATACGAAAATGGTATTTATATTGTCAAACTGAAAACAAAAAACAATTCACTTAGTAAAAAATTAATTTTAAATAAATAGGATTAAAAGCACTATATAATCCGAAATTAGCCGGCTTTTTTAAGTCGGCTTTTTTATTTGCGCTAATAAATCAGCTAAATCAACATCCTTATTGCTGTCCATGAGTTTTTCTATATCTGCAATAAGGTTTTTTCGGAATAATGATGCAGCCTTGGTTTTTGGATAAAATAACTTATGATTCACTGCTTTTGTAATCTCTTCTATTTCTTGCATAAGAGAATAAGATGCGGAATCTATCGCAACTTCTTTAAAGCTTTCAAATATATAATCTATAGCCAAGGAATTTGGATGCAACATATCTTGGGCATAAAAACGGTAATCTCTTAATTCATCCAAAAGGATTTCGTAAGAAGGAAAATACTGAAATTCAGCATGTTTCTTTAAGTCTTCTAAGGCAAGATGCAAACGTGCTTTGCTCAGATTATTATTATGAAAGCCGTCCTTACTATGACGAACAGGACTAATGGTAAATATTATCTCCAACTGAGGATTAATTAGCTTTAACCCTGTACAGAGCTGCTGAAGTGAAGCTAAAACCTCTTCATGGCTTAATAATCTCTTATGGAAAAAATTGCCAGGCTGTTTATGGCAATTTGCAACAATTTCCTTTGATTCTTTTCTCTCATAAGCAAAAGCAGTACCTAAGCTTATAAAAATAAAATTGCTCTCCTTCAAAAAAAGATGTGAGGAGGAAATTTCCTGCTGTATTTTAGCCTGTAATTCTCTTTTAGTATATGCAGAAAAACAGGAATGAAAATCATAAGTGAAAAATAATTCTTGAGCCTCTTGTATGTTTTCTTCTGCGTAGTCTTTGTTCTGTATAATCAATTCAATGATTTTACTTATGGAAACAGGATTAAAAATAACGCCGAATGGATTTTGTTTCACAGAAAAACGATAATCCTGCATCTTTTTCCCAATATTATCTGCAAAACAGGAGCCTAGAAAGAATAATTTATCTTTATACTTAATCTTTTTAGGGAAACTTTGACATTCTACTTTGGTAATTAAATTCATACAGCTTTCTTATTGCTATTCTGTTGTAGTCTTTTTCTTCAAAGGACAAGATAATTCATTGTAATAAAGCAGATA
>CAZJZP010000075.1:0-9496 GCA_964550505.1 uncultured Prolixibacteraceae bacterium
TAAAATGGCAGCAATTGAAGTCTTTGGAACTTGTGCCGGAAGCAATCAGAAAAAAGACATGATTTCTTGTAGCGAGGTAGAAATCGCAAATAACACCATCCTCTTTAGTTGGAGCAGGCTAAAAGACATGAAGGATATGGGATACGGAATTCGTATTATGACAAAATGCAGCTATAATATTCACCATAATATTATTGGATTGAGCGTTATGAGTGGTGTGGATAACAGTAGATTTTGTAAAGATGAATATGTGAAACTAGACCATAATATTTTCTTTGGAAATAAAAATGGAGATTTGGAATATTTCCCTGCATCTAATGTTGAATTGCACTTGAACGTTAATCAGTTTGAAGACCTCGAATTTGAGAGTGTTACAGGCAATAAATACGAAGCAATAGCTTTGCCGCTTAATAAAGCCTATATAAATGCATTTATAAGTGCCAGTTATAGTGAAGTAACGAATTGGGACCCAAATTCAGCAGAAAACCAATGGGCAAAAGCTTTAGGAATGAATCAACAAGGAAGCATGCAATCCTCCGCCAGTATGTTTATGAACAAGTATCCATGGCGTGAAGCATTATCCTTATTTGGTGCGTATAAAGGATATGGAGCACAAAAACAATAGCTGTGAATTACCTTTGAAAATAGATTATTGAAAAAAACAGGAGTTTGTCGTACTGATATTCTCCTGTTTTTTTATGCTATTTTTTTATCAATTATTATCATAATTGAATGTTTTTTTATTGTTCTTTTCCTACAAAAATAAAAATCAAAATAAAATTTCCCCTCCATATCAAAAAAGAATTGTACTTTTAAACTTCAAAATAAAAAAAAGCGAAGACGATGTTAGTAAAAACCTATGGTGGAGCAATACAGGGAATTGATGCGATTACGATAACCATTGAAGTAAATATTGATGCAGGAGTGAATTTCCTTTTGGTAGGTTTACCCGATAGTGCTGTTAAAGAAAGTCAGCAACGAATTGATGCTGCTTTGAAAAACAATGGATATCGTATTCCCGGGAAAAAGATAGTGGTGAATATGGCTCCAGCGGATATCAGAAAAGAAGGCTCTGCTTATGATTTGCCCATTGCTATGGGAGTTTTGGCGGCTTCCGAGCAAATTAAAAGCGATAGCATTAGCGATTATATGATAATGGGAGAACTTTCCCTTGACGGGAGTGTAAAGGCTATTACAGGAGTTTTGCCTATTGCCATTGAAGCCAGAAATAAAGGCTTTAAAGGAATTATTGTACCGAAAGCAAATGCTTTGGAAGCAGCAGTGGTGAACAACATTGAGGTTTATGGCGTAGATAATATTTTAGATTTAATCGCTTTTTTTAATGGCGAAAAAGAATTAGAAAAAACAGAAATTAATACCAGAGAGCAGTTTAAAAACACGCTGAACTTATATGAATTTGATTTTGCTGATGTTAAAGGACAGGAGAATATTAAACGTTCTTTGGAAATAGCTGCAGCCGGAGGACATAATGTTATTCTTATCGGACCTCCAGGAGCCGGAAAAACCATGTTGGCAAAACGTATTCCGTCCATTTTACCTCCGCTTAGCTTAAACGAAGCCCTGGAAACCACCAAAATTCATTCAGTTGCAGGTAAAATGGATAAAGAAAGTTCCTTGATTTCTATTCGTCCTTTTCGATCGCCACATCATACTATTAGTGATGTTGCCCTTGTTGGTGGAGGAAGCTTTCCACAGCCCGGAGAAATATCTTTGGCACATAATGGAGTGCTCTTTTTAGATGAATTGCCGGAATTTAAACGCACAGTTTTAGAAGTCTTAAGGCAACCACTAGAAGACAGGAAAGTGTGTATTTCAAGAGCAAAGTTCAGCGTAGAATATCCCAGTAGTTTTATGCTTATCGCTTCTATGAATCCTTGTCCTTGCGGATATTATAATCACCCTGAAAAAGATTGCGTCTGTGCGCCTGGAATTGTGCAACGTTACTTGAATAAAATCTCAGGTCCCTTACTCGATAGAATTGATATTCATGTAGAAGTTACGCCAGTTCCTTTTAAAGAATTATCCGAGCAAAAAAAGGCGGAAAGCAGCGAAAAAATAAGAGAACGCGTCATTAAAGCTCGTGTTATTCAGGTAAATAGGTTTAAAACAACAAAAGGAATTTATTGCAATGCACAAATGGGCTCCAAACAATTACGGGAGATTTGTCGCATTGACGAAGCTGGCAATCAATTATTAAAAACAGCAATGGAAAAATTAGGATTGTCCGCACGAGCCTATGATAGAATACTAAAAGTAGCACGCACCGTTGCCGATTTAGATGATGCAGCCGATATTCAGACTTCGCATCTCGCAGAAGCAATTCATTTCAGAAGCCTCGACAGAGATAATTGGGCAGGTTAAACACCGCAAAAAAATATGCAGCAAAAGATTAAAAATAAGATGACAGCATTGGGCATTAGCAAAAGCCATAAATTGCTTTTAGCTATCAGCGGCGGGATTGATTCCATGTTTTTATGCGATATTTTGCTTAAAAACAACTATCATTTTGCACTTTGCCATTGCAATTTTACTTTGCGCTCTGAAGAGTCCGAACAAGACGAAACTTTTATTCGTGCTTGGGCAGAGAAATACCATTTACCGATTTTTGTTGCGCGTTTTAATACTAAAGCATATGCTGAAAAACAGAAAATAAGCATACAAGAAGCCGCACGAGAATTGCGTTATGATTTTTTCGCTCAAACAGCAACAAAAAACAACTTCGATTTTGTTTTAACAGCCCATAATCTCGATGATAAGATTGAAAGTTTTTTTATCAATCTTTTACGTTCATCGGGAATTAAAGGATTAGCAGGAATTCCTGAAATAAACGCAAATATTATTCGTCCTATTTTGGATATTAGTAGGGATGAAATTTCTCAATATATGCAAAAAGAAAAAATTCCTTTCAGAGAAGACAGTTCAAATAGTGAGACCAAATATTTACGTAATAAACTCCGCCATATTCTCTTACCTGAAATGGAAAAACTGCAAGCGGATTATCGCAGTTCCATTAGCAAAAGTATAAATTATCTTAAGCAAGCTCATTGCTTTCAAAAAGCAGCCTTGAAGCATTATTTTAAGAAATGCATTCAACAAAAACAAGATGCATTTTATATAAACAAAAATACATTATTAAAAGAAGAACAGCGCTTTTTTATACTTTTTCATTTTTTAAAAGACTATGGTTTTAATGCAGAACAATGTCGGCAAATACTTGAAAGTGTGGAGGATAAGGATGGTCTCACCGGAAAAGCTTTTTATTCCGATACTTATTTTTTGCAAGTGGAAAGAAGCTATTTAACATTAGCCAAACAGCAAGAAAAAACAGTAAAACAATACTTGATTTCATCTTTCGATACGGCTTTCTCTTTTGAGAATAAAAAAATAGTATTTTCTCAAAACCCAAAAATTTCGTCGCTCAAAACAGATAAAAATACTGTTTTGATTGATTTAGACAAGGTTAAATTTCCCTTTATTATTAGGGCTTGGAAAAAGGGAGATCGGATTTATCCTTACGGAATGAAAGGCTCAAAATTAATCAGTGATATTTTTACTGATTTGAAATTTAGCAAGGAAGAAAAGGAAGCGGTTAAAATACTGAGCAATAAAGCTGGTGAAATTATTTGGATTATTGGCCATCGTGCCGACAGGCGCTTTGGTGTTAATAAGGAAAGCAAAAATATTTTACAGCTTAGTCTTGTAGAAAATTAGAGAATATCTTCAAATTGCTGAAGAAAACGCACATCATTTTCAAAATACAATCGAATATCTTTGATTTGATATTTCACAAGAGCCATCCGTTCGATACCTAGTCCAAAAGCAAAACCGCTGTAGATATTGGAATCGATGCCGCAATTATCCAAAACATTGGGGTCAACCATACCACAACCTAGGATTTCAACCCAGCCGGTATATTTACAAATATTGCAGCCTTTTCCTTTACAAATATTACAGGAAATATCCATTTCCGCTGAGGGTTCTGTAAAAGGGAAATAGGAAGGACGTAAACGAATTTGCGTATCAGCATCAAACATTTCGCGTGCAAAAAAGAGCAAGCTTTGTTTTAAATCAGCAAAAGAAACATTTTTGTCAATATACAAACCTTCTACTTGGTGAAAAATACAATGCGAACGGGCAGAGATAGCTTCATTACGAAAAACTCTTCCCGGGAAAATCTTGCGAATAGGTGGTGCGTTATTTTCCATTTCACGAATTTGAACAGATGAAGTATGTGTTCGCAAAGCGATGTCTGGATTTTTGTCAATAAAAAAAGTATCCTGCATATCTCTGGCGGGATGTTCAGGGGGGAAATTCAAGGCAGTAAAATTATGCCAATCGTCTTCAATTTCCGGACCTTCCGCAACCGTATAACCAATACGAGAGAAGATTTCAATAATTTTATTTTTCACTATAGAAATAGGATGACGTGCTCCAATATTTTCATCAACGGGAAGACTTAAATCTATTTTTTTCTTTTCTGAGCTGTCTGTTGAAGAAAGTTTTTGTTGTTGTTCTTTGAATTTCTGCTGCGCTTCTTTTTTAAGCCTGTTTAATTCTTGTCCCACTTCTTTTTTTTCTTCATTTGCGATTTTTTTAAAATCTTCAAACAAGGCAGTCATTACTCCTTTTTTTCCTAGAAAACGAATTCGGAATTGTTCCAATTCATCCGCTTTAGAGCTTTGGAAATCAGCTATTTCTTTTAAGAGTTCTTGTATTTTTTCTTTCATTTTTTTATTATGAATCTCAAATATCAGGCAACAAAGATAAAAAAAAGGAGCCGGTTTAGTGGCTCCTTGGGATATAATTTCTTTTTTTTATCTTATTCGATAATAGACATTTTAATAATAACGACATCATCTAGTGGTCTATCATTTTCTCCAACTCTACTGCCAGCAATAATATCAAGCACATCAAAGCCGTCAATAATTTCTCCAAAAACGGTATAATCACCGTCAAGGTGTGGAGAACCGCCTTCTGTTTGGTAAGTTTGGCGTTGCTCTGTAGTGAAATTTTTGTTCATTCTGTTTTCAATATTATCTAAATCAGCGCTGCTAAATGTTCTTCCGTGTACAATATAAAATTGCGAGCCAGAGGATTCTTTTTGTGGGTTTTGTCCATCACTAAGTCGTGCAGCGGCAAGCGCTCCTTTTTTGTGGTAATATTTAGGGACAAATTCGGCAGGAATAGTGTAGCCGGGGCCACCATTTCCAAGTATTTGACTGGGTTGAGCGTTTTTTGAATCAGGATCTCCGCCCTGAATCATAAAATGATTAATAACGCGATGAAAAAGCAAGCCATCATAGAAACCATCGTTTACTAATTTTACAAAATTATCACGATGTTGCGGTGTTTCATCATATAAAACAACTGTCATATTCCCCAAGTTTGTTTCTATCAGGACTTTTTTAGTTTGTGCCTGAAGAAGAGAAACAGAGAAGAAAATTAATAAAAATAAAGCAGGAATTTTTTTCATCTTTGTATATTTTAAAAATTATTATTATCTTTGCTAAACAAATTTATTACAAATATAGTAAAAAAAACGATAATGAAAAAGTTTTTAGGTGTTTTTGTTCTTATTACGGTTATTATTGTAGCCATTGTTAGTCTTAATAGTTGTAAAGAAACATATGATGAATACAATGCCATCATTTCTGTTAAACTCTTATCTGATACTACAATTGCCGTGCCAGCTTCCTATGTGCGTATAGAAAAATATGATATCAGAGTGGAAGGAACTACCGATGAAAAGGGAGAATTCAAGCATACTTTCAATCAGGAAATGATTTTGGATGTCATTGCTGTTGTGGATGCTGTTGTATCGCCTACTGGAACCGAATTATCTGGTGAAACTACCGTTCGCCTGAAAGCTAATAAAACAGTAAGGCAATCTGTTTTTGTTAATTAAGCTTTTTTTGAAGCTTTATTAAAACAAGCCCTGCAAAGAGGTTCGTAACTTTCTGTTTCTCCCAATACTACTAATTTATCATTTGCTATTTTTCGATAAGAATGTTGTGCTAAATCGCCACAAGAGGTACAAATAGCATGTACTTTTGTAATATATTCCGCTGTAGCCAATAAATCAGGCATCGGACCGAAAGGTTTTCCTAAATAATCCATATCTAATCCTGCAACAATAACTCTGGAGCCATTATTTGCAAGTTGATTACAGACATCAACTATGGCTTCATCAAAGAATTGAGCTTCATCAATCCCAACAACATACACGTCATCAGCCATTAAAAGAATATGTGAGGAGGAAGGAACGGGAGTGGATTGAATAGCATTCTCGTTATGTGAAACGATTTTTTCCTCATCATAGCGCACATCAATCTCTGGTTTAAAGATTTCTACCTTTAGTTTGGCGAACTTTGCTCGATTTAATCGCCGTATTAATTCTTCGGTTTTACCTGAAAACATCGACCCGCAAATAACTTCAATCCAACCGATGCGCTCTTCTTTTTTATTTTTGCTTTTTTCTAAAAACATGAGAAAAAATAATATTTATTAATAGATTATCCGTAGTTTTGTAGTTACAAAAATAAAAAACAAAACAGATAATCTAACAAGAATGAGTAAAAATATTCTGAAAAACCAAATTATTAGTCTTTTAGAAGAAATTGTAGAACAAAGTAAAACAATTAACGCTTACGAAGGACAAATTCCACAGATTGAATTGGATATAGTGATGGCAAATATTCGCGAATTATATACTGCCTATCATAAATTAAACGAAATTAATAACAGCTATACTAAGCATGTTGATAAGTCGAATCAATCTTATGAAAAAGAAGAAATCAAAGAAGAAGAAGTTCCGCTAGCTGAACAACAAGAGCTTTCACCGCAAGAAGAAGCGAAAGAAGCGACAGAAAAAACTCCTCCAAAGCAAGAAGACTTTCAAGAACCTCAACAAGAGGAAAAGGAAGAAGTAACGGAAGAGGCAAAAAAAGAAGAAGTAGCAAAGGAAGCTCCCAAAGAAGAGACAATAATTCCAAAAGCTGAGGTTTTAAAGGAAAAGCAAGGTGCACAACCCAGTTTAGGTTTGTTTGCCGAAGAAAAAACAATAGGAGATAAGTTTATGGAAGAAAACGAAAAAGCTTCCATTAATGAAAAAATACAAAAAGAAAAAACAGATTACAGCATCGGTGCCCGCATGCAAGAGTCTGCTATCAATGATTTGCGCTCTGCTATTGGTTTGAACGAAAAATTCTTATTTATTAATGAACTTTTTAAAGGTAATCATGATGCTTACCACGCAACGATTGACGAATTAAATGCACTGCAAAACAAAGAACAAGCTTTTGCTGTGCTGGAGAAAAAAGCTGCAGAAAACGATTGGCAAAATAATAAAGAAATCAAAACAAAGTTTTATCATTTAGTGGAAAGGAGATTTGAATAATGATAGGTAAACAAAGATTTATTTTAGTTTTCTCCCTCTTTTTTGGTCTTTTTACACAAGCCCAAGACATAGAATATGCACGTTTTATGGTTGATACCTTATCTTCCAAAGAGATGTTGGGAAGAGGTTATGTCAATAAAGGGGTTAATAAAGCAGCTGATTTGCTTTCTGCAGAAATGAAAAAAGCCGGCTTAAAAGGCTGGAAAGAAAATTACAAACAATATTTAAGTTTTCCCATTAATACTTTTCCAACAACTCCAAAATGTGTTGTTAACGGAGAAGAATTAACTCCTTTGCATGATTTTTTAGTGCAATGCAATGTGGCTAGTATCAGCGGAACATATTCTCTCTATTGGGTTATGGATACTTTAGAAGGAAATGAAAAATTGCAAAAAAAACTGTTAAAAAAAGATCTTAGCGAAAGTTTTATTGTTACTATACCTGTTAATAGAGCCTTCCGAGAAAATGTTTTCGGAGCCAAAGGCTGTATTTTTGTGAAAGAAAATCCCTTGGGATGGTTTGTTTCTTGGGGCTTTCGTGCCGTGGACTATTGTGTGTTAGATATTGCAGCCGATAAAATTCCCGAAGACACTAAAGAAATTGAAGTGGATATTCAGAATGAATTTATCAAGCGATACAAAACCGAAAATATTATCGGATATATTGAAGGAAGCGAATATCCCGATTCATTTTATGTGTTTACCGCGCATTACGACCATTTAGGAGCAATAGGACAAGAACATTATTTCCCAGGAGCCAATGATAACGCAAGCGGAACAGCTACTGTGATGGATTTAGCAAGATATTTTGCTAAAAAGGAAAATCAACCGAAATATTCTATTGCTTTTATGCTTTTTACTGGTGAAGAAGCTGGTTTGCTTGGCTCTTTTTATTATGCAGAGAATCCATATTTCCCTTTGGAAAACATCAAACTCGTGATAAATCTTGATATGGTTGGTTCTGGAAGTAAGGGAATTACCCTGGTAAATTCTTCTAAACATACTGCTGTTTATGATAAATTTGTTGCTATTAATGACGGATCCCAATATTTACCAGAAATTAGGAAACGAGGTCCTTCCGCAAACAGCGACCATCATCCTTTTGATGAGAAAGGCGTTCCTGCTATTTTTATTTATAGTATGGGCAAGGAAACCCCTTATTATCATAACTATTTGGATAATGCGGAGGATTTTCCTTTTACCAAATACAATGAATTATTCCAATTATTAGTAAAAGTAGTTGCACAATAATGAATGCCAAATTATATCTTGTTCCCACACCGATAGGAAATTTAGAAGATATAAGTCTTCGAGCACTGCGAATTTTAAAAGAGGTTGATTATATTCTAGCCGAAGACACGAGGGTGTCGAAAAAACTTTTACAACATTATGAAATTGGTACTCCTGTAATTTCCCATCACCAGCATAATGAACATCAGACGGTGAAAAGCATTTGCCAACGTATTGCAAACGGTGAAAAAATGGCGTTAATAAGTGATGCAGGGACTCCTGCTATTTCAGATCCTGGGTTTTTACTGCTAAGAGAATGTATTAATGCCGGGATTGAGGTTGAGACATTGCCAGGAGCAACAGCTTTTGTTCCAGCTTTGGTAAATTCAGGACTTCCCAGTGACAGGTTTTTTTTTGAAGGATTTTTGCCAGCAAAAAAGGGACGTAGTACTCGCTTAAAAAAACTCACAGAACTAGAGCATAGCATTGTTTTATATGAATCTCCTTATCGTTTATTGAAAACACTGGAGCAGCTTTTGGAAGCTTTAGGAGATAGAAAAGCTTGTGTTTGCAGAGAAATAAGCAAAATCCACGAAGAAAACACCCGAGGTAGCTTAAGCGAAATCATTGCTTTTTACCAAGAACATACAATTAAAGGCGAAATCGTCATTATTGTAGAAGGGAAAAAACACTAATTCTTGTAGTTTTCTATTTATTTGTGAAATCAGAGGCAGCTTGGTTTAATATTTTTCAAAGGCACAGCTATAGAACAAAAGGTACAGCAGACTCTACACTGCGTTTAGAGGGAAAAAAACATAGAAATCCCAAGCTCCAAACTCCAAATACCAAA
>CAZJZP010000076.1:0-4468 GCA_964550505.1 uncultured Prolixibacteraceae bacterium
AGCGTCTATTCTCTTTAAACTCAGCAACCTCAGCAAGTTTAATAAATAAATCCAAGGATTTTTGCCATTCTTCTTTTTCAAAATAAATTCTTGCTGATTTCTCAACAGAAGTTTCTGTATATTTACTAAATGGTCTTTCTAAAATATAAGCATAATCACTTAAGGCTTTATCGTAATTCTCTGCTTTATATTCACATTGGGCACGATAAAAATGGGCATTAGATGCAAAAACACCTTTAGGGAAAGCATTTAAATATTCGTTAAATCCCTTTTTAGCACTTACACAATCGTTTTCCATGTATTTATTTTCAGCCGCAATGTAAAGCAGTGTATCTTTTTCCTGGTCAGAGACATCAGAACCTGACAAGCTTTGCACTAATTCAATAAATTCAGGGACTTTATTTAATTCAACATAAATATTGCTAATTACATTGAGCGCTTCTTTGGATTCAGCAGTACCCTGATAATCTTTAACCACTTGTGTAAGGATTTCCAATGCTTTGTCCGTATTTTGTTGATTATTGTATATCATCCCGCTTTTTAACAAGGATTTCTTAACATAGCTACTGTTGGGATGTTCTTCTACAATTTTATTAAAATAAGATAATGCTTGGGCATCATTGTCTAAAATCAAATATGTTTCTGCTAATTCATAGATAACATCAGGTAAAAAAGGTGACTCAGGGTGTTTTAGAAGAATATCGCGTAATGCTTTGGTTTTTTCTTCAAAACGCCCAAGTACTCCATAAGAAATTGCTTTTTGCAAACTGGCATAATCAGCACCTCTTTCTTTTAACTCTAATGATTTATCGTAATAAACAATTGCCTGATTAAAGTTTTTCCCTACAAAATAACAATCAGCTAAACGCAGATATGCATCGTTCAAAACTTTTTTGTGTTCTTTTGTTCTTTTGTCAACAAAAGTTCTAAAATAATTCAAGGCTTTATCGTATTCTTTTATTTTAAAATAAGCATAGCCTAAATGATAATTTGCCATATTATAATTGTCTTCATCATAGGCTCCTGGAGAAGTTAAAAATTGTTGGAAATACACAACAGAAGAATCATAATTCTGCAATCTATAGTAGGCATCACCTTGCCAGAAGAAACTTTTTGCTCTAATCTGCTTATTGTAATAATATTTATTGGATGTTTTAAAATAGTGTAAAGCAGCTGGGTAATCCCTTTTATTAAAAAGCTCAACCCCATAATAATAAGCAATTTTTTGGTATGCTTCCTTTATTTCAGGTGATTTTGATTTAATTTGTTCTATGGATGCCAAAGCTCTTTTGTAGTTTTTTGTGGTCATGTATAAGTTAACCAAGAATTCGTTTGCTTCATCAATTCTATCAGAAGTGGGAAATTCTTCGATATATTGATTAAATGCATTAATTGCCTGGTTAAATGGGTTGTACGACAAATCGTAACTCAATTTTGCATAATTAAACAAGGCATCTTCAGTAATATAAGGATTTGCTTTTAACTCATAAGCTCTATAAAAAGCATTCATGGCAAATTCCTTCTCTTTTGTTTTAAGGTAGGCATCAGCCATGTGGTAGTATGCATTTTGTGCCATTTCATTATTTAAATGACTTAATTTTTGAAATTGTTCGATAGCTTTATCATAGGCAGCAGTTCTATAATATGCGTAAGCTAATTGGTATCTGTCGTCAGGCTTAATCTGGTTGGCTGTTTGCTCAAGATATGCTTCCAAAAAGGGAACTGCCTGAGAAAATTGATTTTTATGGTAATGAGCTTCCCCAATTATTCTGGAGATTTCAGGTTTTCTACTTTGAATTGATTTTTCTAATAATGGTGGTGCAATTTTCAATATTTCATCATAATCTTTTCTGATATAATGTATTTGAACAATATAATAAGGTACAATTCCTCCAAAAGTCTCATCATCTACCAAGCGGGTAAAACCTTTTAAAGCGCTATCGTATCTTTCATTTTCATATTCAATATGCGAATAATAATAAATAGCAGGTCTGGTATAATAATTATCATGGTCTTTCACCTTTTCAAAATGGGTTTTTGCCATATTATCTTCTCCTCTTTTAAAATAGGAGTAGCCAATTTTAAAATGATATTCATCAGTTTCTTCATCAGAAAGATGATAAGTATCGGCATTTTGAAAAGCTTTTAAGGCATCACGGTAATGTTTGTCTCTGTAATATAATTTACCTAATACAAAATAAGCTCTGTTCTTTTTAGAACTTTCAGGATAAGTGTTAACAAAAGCCAATAATCGCTGTTCTGCATCTCTATTAAACAATTCAAAGGAACAAATAGCAGCATAATACTGTGCGTTTTGAGCAACAACCGTATTTTTATCTTCTGTTTGAAAAATATTATCAAAATGAGTTTGAGCAGGACTGTATTTTTCTTTTAGAAAAAGATCGTATGCTTTTTCATAGGCTGCTTTGGGATTATCATACAACATTGTTTGTTGAGCAAATATAAGATTTGTAAGAATTGTAAATGTATAAACCAAAAGCGTAACAGTAAATATCTTTCGCATCATAATGAGTTTTATTTTAAACAATAAAATTATAACAATTCAGCCATAGTGTTGCAAATAAGTTTTCATTTTATCAACACTAACTATTTAATAACTAAAAAGGGCTGTTAGATGTCTAACAGCCCTTTAGAATATAATCTAAGGAAACATATTTAAAATTTATAACCAATGGTCATCAACACATTTGTTTTGGTAAATGAATTATTAACTGCTTGTAATTCTGTTCCTGTCCAAGCGTTAATAATTTCAGGATCATACAAGTAGTAATTTTCTTGTGAAACCGTATGAACAAATGCTAAATCTAAGAAAAATGCCTGCTGTCTAAATCCGATACCTCCTGTAAATGAGGTACGAGCTCCATCGTTATCCATTGACGAGTCGAATGGGCTGCCATAGTGTGCAAATCCACCTCTAATGCTAATTGCATCAAGGCGAAGTTCTCCACCAACTCTAATATTGGTTGCAGTAGTATAATTATTACGAATACGGTTGTTTTCCTCCATAAAGCTTTCACCGGGAAGTTTTGCTCTTAAAGATGCCTCAGCATAGTCAACAAATTCATATTCCCCTGTGATAATTCCATGTTTTCCAATAACAAAAGCAATACTTCCAATAGCTCTCCATGGAGTTGTTAGGTTGTAATCAAAAACACCAAGAGGAGATTCATCTTCAAAAAAGTTCCCATTTTCCATATCAGAACTCATCCATGTTTGCCAGCTATCGTGCATTGAATACCATGTTGGAGTGTGCAAAGCTAAACCTATTCTTACAAGGTCAATTGGTCTGTAAATCATTCCAAATTTAAAATTAACACCATTGCCTGTTGTTGTTAAATCCTCATTATACTTAAAGTAGTTGAAATTTGGGATTCCACCTGTAGAAGCTGTATCACTTTCCATATACATGCTTTCCTCTTGATATCGTAAATATGGGAATCCAACAGTAGCACCTACATAAAGTTTATCCTCATAGTTTCCACCAAAGCTAAGTACAAATTCATTCATAGAACCTCTGGTGGTAGTATATTTTTCTTGTTGAACTCCTCCGGTAATAGGATTGGTATAATTTGTTGACCCACCAGCAGTATCAATAACATAAGTATTGAAAGCTAGCTGTGTATTAAAACCGTATAAATTGTCATAATGTGTTCCATTTGCTAGAGAAACAAATTGATCAGCCATACTGTTTGTAGGATTAAATCCATAAATCAAACTTCTATTATGGAAATTATTTGTTCTGTTTATTCCAAAAGCAAATTGGCAATGCGTAAAACCTGTTTCACCAAGTTCAAAAGCATATACCATTCCGGCATTACTAACATTGAAATTATATTTGGAGTCATCGTAAGTACTTCCAAAATAGGAAGACTCTGTTTTTCCTGTATAAACAGACGGGGTAAGAGTAAATTCGCTGGATTTATACAATCCAATTCCCCCTGGATTTGTACTTAAAACGGAGAAATCGGCACCTAAAGCACTAAAGGCTCCACCCATAGCCATTACTCTGGCAGTTCCTCCAAAACCAAGTTGCGAATAACGAAGAGCATCCATTTCGTTTTGTGCCATTGCACGAAATCCGAAAGCTGTTATAAAGAGGCTTATAATTATTATTATCTTTTTCATTTTCTTTAAAATTTAATTTATTCTTTAATAAATATTATCTTCTTCCACCAGAACTTCTACTTGAACTAGAGCTAGAGCTTCTACTTGAGCTAGTACTAGAACTTCTTGAAGAGCTACTAGGACTGCTGTATGAACGAGAAGACCCACTTGAGCTACTTGGTCGGCTATAAGATGACCTACTTGAACTACTTGGTCGGCTGTAAGAGCTAGAAGATCTGCTTGAACTTGTACTGCTTGGTCGGCTATAACTGCTACTTGTATTACTTGGACGACTGTAGCTGCTATTTGTGTTGCTCGGACGACTGTAGCTGCTATTTGTGTT
>CAZJZP010000076.1:4568-9420 GCA_964550505.1 uncultured Prolixibacteraceae bacterium
TTTACATTAGTATTAGGACGAGTGTAGTTTGTATTATTACTAGTGTTTGTATTTGAACTAGCATTAGTATTAGGTCTTGTAAGATTATTGTTTGATACATTAGTCGTATTTGTAGCGGAATTATTAGTGGAGATTGTATTT
Organism: uncultured Prolixibacteraceae bacterium; assembly: GCA_964550505.1. Lineage (GTDB taxonomy): Bacteria > Bacteroidota > Bacteroidia > Bacteroidales > CAZJZP01 > CAZJZP01. Next base: position 4,710 of record CAZJZP010000076.1, read on the forward strand.
CTAGCAGGTTTTGAAAAGTTAAGATTATTTACAGAAGGATTAACACTTCCAACTGCATTTACATCTGAGTTCAATCTACTAACACTATTGTATTTTCCAGCTAGGGTATTATTCATATTTCCCATATTTTGGTTAGTAGGAGTGTTCATTGGGGGACGATTACTTCCGCCATAGCTTCCACCAGTGTTATTACGTTTTCCGTAATAGATTCCATTTCCATAGTGGTCGTATCCATTATAGTAATAGGAAGAAGATCCCCACATCCCGTTATAATATCCATCCCAATAACCATTGTAATATCCGTGGTTATATCCACTCCAATAGCTACCATATCCATAACCATATCCGTAACCATATCCGTAACCATATCCATAGTATGGACGATAATAATGGTATGGGCTATTCCATCCATAATATGAATAATAGTTCCTGTACCAGTAAGGTCTGTAATAAGATCTGTACCACCAAGGATATGTCATATAAATACTTACTCCCCAGGAATATGGATTATAATCATACCAATACATATTTGTATAATAACTATGGTAATAATTATAGCCATAATAAGGGCTGTTAAATCTTCTGATACGAGAAGTATATTGATAGTCATAATAATCGTCATGACTATATACATCTTCGTAATAATAATTTTTAGTAACGTAAGTATCACCGCTTTCATCGGTGTACGTTTCTGTTGTTGAGTAATTTGGGTCAGTGCTGTAATCCTCTCCTGCATTGGTTGCAGTATTTGGATTATCATAATTCGTGTTATTTTCAACAGGAACTTCCATGCGGTCTCCTGAAGAATAATAAACATCGTCTACCGGCGCTGTGGTGTAGTAATTCGTTGTGCAGGCAGAGAGGAAAAAAACTGATGCGAGTAATAATTTTGTTAAAGCTTTCATTTTATGGTCTCCTTATATTTGATTATTTTATAACTTTGCGTTAAATTTCATTACAAAATATACAAATACTATACCATTATTAAAATTATGGCTAAAAAATTAACAAAAAGAAGTGAAAATTACGCGCAATGGTATGTTGACCTTGTGAAAAACGCTGATTTGGCGGAGAATTCCGCTGTAAGAGGATGCATGGTAATTAAACCATACGGCTATGCAATTTGGGAAAAAATGCAAGCAGTTTTGGATAAGATGTTTAAAGATACTGGACATAGTAATGCATACTTTCCAATATTCATACCAAAATCCTTTTTCAGTCGTGAAGCGGCTCACGTAGATGGTTTTGCCAAAGAATGTGCTGTTGTTACGCATTATCGTTTGAAAAACAAGGCAGATGGAACAGGAATTGAAGTGGACGAAAATGCAAAACTGGAAGAGGAATTAATTGTACGTCCTACATCTGAAACTATTATTTGGGATACCTATAAAAACTGGGTTCAATCATACAGAGATTTACCAATTTTGGTCAATCAGTGGGCAAATGTTGTTCGTTGGGAGATGCGAACACGTTTATTTCTTCGTACAGCAGAATTTTTATGGCAGGAAGGACACACTGCACATGCTACTAAAGAAGAAGCAATAAAAGAAGCTGAATGCATGCTAAATGTTTACGCTGATTTTGCAGAAAATTGGATGGGTGTTCCCGTATTAAAAGGAACAAAATCAGCTAATGAACGTTTTGCAGGCGCGGTAGAAACCTATTGCATTGAAGCTTTGATGCAAGACGGGAAAGCATTACAAGCTGGAACCTCACATTTCTTGGGTCAAAATTTTGCGAAAGCTTTTGATGTAAAATTTCTGAATAAAGAAAACAAGCAAGATTATGTTTGGGCTACGTCTTGGGGCGTTTCTACACGTTTGGTTGGTGCACTTATTATGGCTCATTCCGATGATTACGGTCTTGTGCTTCCTCCAAAACTAGCTCCTTATCAAGTGGTGATAGTTCCAATTTACCGAACAGAAGAAGAAAGAATTAAAGTTTTAGAAAAATGCGAACAAATAAAACGCCAACTTCTTGATGCAAATATCAGCGTAAAATTTGATGACAGAGATACCTATAAACCGGGATGGAAATTTGCAGAATATGAGTTAAAAGGCGTTCCTATTCGTATTGCTATTGGATCCCGAGATATGGAAAACGGCACAATGGAAATTGCAAGAAGAGATACCTTGACTAAAGAGATTATTTCAGAAGACGGATTTGAAAAGAAAATTACAACTTTATTAGACGAAATCCAATCAAATATCTTTAAAAAAGCCTTGGATTTTCGCCAAAATAATATCAGAGAAGCAAACAGCTGGGATGAATTTAAAGAATTACTGGAAAAAGAAGGTGGCTTTATTAGCGCACATTGGGATGGAACAGCAGAAACCGAAGAAAAAATTAAAGAAGAAACAAAGGCAACCATTCGATTAATTCCTCTTAATAATAATAAAGAGGAAGGGAAATGCGTTTATTCTGGAAAAACATCTAAAGAACGAGTAATTTTTGCTAAAGCTTACTAAAAACCCATAATTTCTAACCCAAAAAGCGGATGAAAGATTTATCTATTATAATATGTGTATATAACGAAGAGGAAAACATTAAACCCTTAGTTGAGCAAATCCATTCTTCTATCAATGAGGATGAATATAATTATGAAATAATTTATGTTGATGATGGATCAAAAGATAAAACCATAGAAAATATTGTTTCACTAAATGATTCAAGGATAAAATTGGTGGAACTTCGTAAAAATTACGGTCAAAGCTCTGCTCTATCTGCTGGAATTGAAGAAGCCAGTGGAAAATACATAGCATTAATGGATGGCGACCTTCAAAACGACCCTTCCGATATTCCAATGATGTTGGACATATTAAAAAAAGAGGACAGAGACCTTGTTGCAGGAATTCGAGCTAACAGAAAAGATGGTGTTTTTTTGAGAAAAATCCCCAGTAAAATTGCAAATTCCATTATTCGGAAAAGTACGGGCATTAAAATAAAGGACTATGGCTGTACCCTCAAAGTTTTCAAATCTGACATAGCAAAAGATATGCGTATTTACGGAGAATTGCATCGCTTTATTCCTGTTTTAGCAAGTTTTGAGGGAGGAACAAATATCACACAAGTAAACGTAAAACATCATGCACGAATTCATGGCACATCCAAATATGGAATTAACAGGACGTTTAAAGTAATGAGTGATTTAATGGTCATGGTTTTTCGTCGAAAATATATGCAAAAACCCATGCATCTTTTTGGTAGCTGGGGAATTATTACCCTAATGGCTGGTATTGGTATTGAAATCTATCTCTTAGTATTAAAACTGATGGGCGAAGATATTTGGGGACGACCTCTTATGTTATTAGGAATTTTACTGATTATTGCCGGAATCCAATTAATAACTTTTGGCTTGATGGCAGACACTTTAATGCGAACTTATTACGAATCGCAAAATAAAAGACCATACAAAATTAAACGCATTCGCATTGCCAATGAAATTATTAAATAAGTATTGCTTAAGCTTTTTTTCAGATTTTATTTTAGCTTTGCATCAAATACGTGTTAAAAAAACATGAAAAAGGCTGCTGTTTTTACAACTACCGACAAAATTCTTTTATTCGTTTTATTTACGATAAGCATTCCTGCATTATTCCTAAACTTAGGATTATTGCCTCTGATGACTGATGAGCCAACCCGTGCTTTAGTTGATTTGGAAATGATGTTAGAAAACAGTTATGTAACTCCAAAAATTGCTGGTGAATACTATTATAATAAACCTCCATTATTTAATTGGATACAAATAGCTTTTATTCAGGTTTTCGGATACAGTAATTTCAGCTTACGCTTACCTACAGTACTTTCACTAATTGGTTTTGCTGCAACAGTTTATTATTTTGTTCAAAAAGAATACAATAATCGACGTATTGCTTTACTCAGTGCTTTTATGCTTTTGAGTTGTGGGAGAATTCTTTTTTGGGATTCCTTTCAAGGATTAATTGACATCAGCTTTTCATGGGCGATGTTCAGCATGTTTATGCTAGTTTATTATTATGGGAAAAAGGAAAAATACCTCTTGCTGTTTTTAACAACTTATATTTTAACAGCCATTGGTTTTCTGTTCAAAGGATTGCCTGCTATTGTTTTTTTGGGCATTACGTTAATAACATTTAGCATCATTTCCAAAAAAATTAAGATTCTATTCAGTTGGAAACATCTGCTTGGATTTTTGAGTTTTTGTCTTATTTTATTCACTTATTATTATGCATACAGCAAAGAAAATTCATTGGATAACGTTATAAAACAATTAATCAGCGAATCCAGCAAAAAAGCCATTGGCTCTGAAGAAAACAAGTTTTGGACTTTTATTATTAGTTTTTTTCATTTTCCCTTTCGGATTTTTTATGAATTTGCACCCTGGACAATCTTTGTTTTGTTTTATTTTAGACGAATAAATCGCCAACTAATAAAAAAAGAAGCTTTTCTTCAATATCTTCAATGGGTATTTCTTTCCAACATATTGATTTACTGGATTTCCACAGACATTCGTGCACGCTATATTTTTATGCTTATGCCATTAATGTTTATTCTTTTTGCTCGTTTGTATTTTTTTCAAATTCAGAAGAAAAGTATCGACATTAAGTTTTTTCAACGGATATTCTTTTATATCATTTTGACCATTATTCCCTTGCTTTGGTTAATGTATTTTTTCCCTTCTACTAAAAATATTGAAAACTTATCTCTTGTTACTATTGGGGGGAGTAGTATT
>CAZJZP010000077.1:0-9418 GCA_964550505.1 uncultured Prolixibacteraceae bacterium
TAAAAAATTACAACTCTGCAAACCACCTTGTTAATAAATTCATTATTTTTTAATAGTAAAAAATTTTTCATTTGTGTTTTTTTTACTTATTTTTGTTCGTTGATTATTTTAATCAAGCACTGTCCTTAAAAGTGTTACTATATTGACGCTTTTAAGTTATGTACTATAGATATATATTCAATTTGACAACTAATATATAGATTTTATAAATAAAAATTGATATGAGAAAAATTTTAATTGCTTTTGTCTTATATTTTGTCTTATGTAATCCTTTTCTATTGTATTCACAATCAAATTCACAAGAACAAGACAAGATACAACGAACAGTTTCAGAAAATATGCATATTTTTACTGATAGTATTCCAAATTATTTACTCCCAAACTATGGTTTTAACAACAGAAATGAAATTCAAAAAGCCATTATTGAAAATCCAATAAAGGTGTACACCATAAAAAATAAGGAAATGATTCCAACAAATACATGGAGAATTCCTATTTCAATTGATGGTGAATACAGGGCATTGTTTACTGTAATAAAAGAAGATAATGGCGAGTATTTACTTGTAGATTTTGGAGCCATAAGACTTGCTAAAGAAATTCAAAAAAGAATAAATGGTAGTACAATCTATTTGCTACGAATATTCGAATTACAAACAGATTTTGTTTTTTATGGTGATTTTAACAAGGCTTCAACATTATTTTATCCTATAAAAGCCACAGAATCACCAGCCATTTTGTTTTCAGACATATTAAAACAACTATAAGATGTCATAATATATTATAATTTTTTATTTCGCAACAAAAAAATACAAATATGAAAAAAGCCAAGATTATTGTCATTTCATTTCTATCACTGCTATTAATATCGTTTAAATCAAATGCGCAAATACTAAATGTATCAGAAATATTTCAGGAGCAAGATCAATGGTGTTGGGCGGGTGCATCAGCTTGTATTTTAGATTACTATTGTCATACAACTCCACAATGCGAAATTGCAGAATACACACGCAATGTTGCAACATGGCATAACTTTGGGACTACTAATTGTTGTGTTAATCCAAATCTAGGATGTAATTACGCAAATTATAATTGGGGTTACTCTGGAAGTATTCAAGACATCCTTGATCATTTTGGGGATCTCTCAAATTATGGAGTAGCAGATTCTTTAACAAAATCATCAGTTGCAACCAATCTACAATTCAATAGGTTATTTGTTATTAACTGGGCTTGGTCAACTAGCGGAGGACATTTCATAGTTGGACATGGTCTTTCAGGAAACAACATGTATTACATGGATCCATGGTTTGGAGAAGGCTTAAAAATTGCTAGCTACGATTGGGTTAGATCTGATGGAAATCATACTTGGACACATACAAATCAGTTAACCACAAACTATCCTTCTTCTCCTCCCGATACAGCAACTGCAATTGCTGGATCTGCAATAGTATGCCAAGGGCAAACAAATGTTTATTATGCTGTTTCAGCCATTGCTAATGCTGATTATTATATTTGGGAACTTCCTGACGGAACCATCGATACTACTACATCAAATAGTATTGCAGTAAATTATTCCACCAGCAGCACTAATTCAAGCATTAGTGTTAGGGGACTGAATAATTGTAGTGATGGCTATCCTTCAACAAAAAACATTACGGTTAATCCAAAACCACCAACTCCAACTATTACATTTAATTCAAATATTTTACACTCTGATGCATCAGTTGGAAATCAATGGTATAATCAAAATGGGATAATAAATGGTGCAAATTCCCAAGACTACACACCTATTATCAGTGGTAATTATTATTGTATTGTAAGTCTTACAGGCTGTGATTCTGACAACTCAAATACCATAAATGTAAATATTAGTTCTGTTTTAGAAGAAGAAAATATAATAAAAATCTATCCAAACCCTTTTTCTGAAAAAATTACATTTGAAAAAATAAACATTCCATTTCCAATAGAATACGAAATCTATTCTCGTCTTGGTCAACTAGAAATGACAGGATTTCTTGATAATAATCGAACAATTTATTGCGAACAATTAAAAGACGGAGTGTATTATATTATCCTTAGAAATAAAAACAATTTTGGCATTCAAAAAATAATAAAGATTACTAATTAAAAAAGCATGAAAAATCTAGCACTCCGGCTTTTTAAAGCAACATTAATCCTTGTGATTATATTAAGTTATCAAGGAAATCCTATTCTAGCTCAGCAAGCTTTGATTTCTCCTGGGAAGCAATTAATGTTTGATAATATTGCTCCAAACTATGTAACTAATAAATTTAGTACGAATTTAAAAAAATCACACAGTGAATTAAGCTTTACAAGAATCAACAAAGACTTTTTAAATGAAATTATGGTAAAAAGGATTCAATCCGGGGAAATTTCCACTTATGAATATACCAATTTCGAAAGCATTTATAAAAACGACTTATATCCTCTTTTACTAACTGAGGCTTTAATTAAATTGGGTTTTCGTTCTGACACCGTGCCTGATTTTGAAAATGACAACGGATATAGTGTACAGCTTAAAGAAATAAATGCTAAGGAAATAAAATCTTATGTTTTTTATGAAGAATGGAGTTTTGATACTACAAATTTAATTTTTTCTAAAACCCCTCTCTATTGGGGTCCAATCAGAACCTGGCATACAGACAATATTATTAAAAGAGGAGCTGAAGAAAACTTCCCAATTGACAGCATTGGATCTAGTTTAGAACCTTGTTTTTTAATACAAAATAAAAAGACTAAAAAACATCCTGAATTAAAATTAGTTGCAAAACTAAAAACAGAGTTTTTAATACATCATCAACATTTTTATTCTTATTTCTTTCCCCTTAGCGAAGAAATCCACAATGATTATCAAGTATTTAATAATGAATTAGCCTTTATTGAAAAAGAAAATTGCCCTTTTTGGAATTCTATGGATAAATCAACTCTTTGTGATTTCATCTTTAATCTAAATAAAATTAAAGACAAGTCATACGATTTCACTAATCCATCAAAAAAACTTAGTGAAACAGAGATAAAAAATATACTTTTCCCTAAAGAAAAATTTTCCATTTACGATTTTTCAAAAGAGGAATACATTGATACCCTGATTGCAAATCCTATTCAATCAAATGACATTATCTCTTTTATCTTTTTTGAAGAATGGTTTTTAGATGAAGAAACCCTATACTTGGAAAAAAAGATTACAGCCATTGTTCCTGTTATAATTGTATATGACGACATTCAAGGAATTATTATTGAAAAGCCTTTATATGTAGTTAAATTGAATAATTGATTTTTCACAAAAATTTAATATGTAGAATTATTAAAAAAATTATTAATTTAAAAAAAAACATTATGAAAACACATTTAAAATTTTTATTTGCATTTATTGTATTGAGTTTTTTAGTTGTCTCTTGTAGTATTGAAAAAAGGTTATATAGACCAGGATTCCACACTAGTACCAATAAGAATATTAAAGATATACGAAAAAATTCTTTAGATGAATACACAGAGATTAGCAATTCTAATCAAGATAATAAAGATATTAGAATAAGCAGTATTGATGAAAGCAAAAAACTAAATAATGTTAAAAAAGAAGAAAGTATAATTATTGCCTCAACAGAGGATAATTTCACACATTCCATTACTGAAAATAATGAAATGCTTTTTTCTTTTCACCCCAAAAACAAACATAATCAATTAAAACAAGAAGAATTTAAAGCTTACATCAGACCTAAAGCGTATTCAAATAAGACACAAAAAAAAGATGACATTCCTTTATTATGGGCAATTGTTTTCTTAGCTTCTACATTATTTGGTATTGTTAAAATGCTTTTAACTATTGGTAAGTATCCTTATCAAAAAATCGGTATTGAAGATATTAAAGCTAAACGTAAAGAATTAGGATTACCCGAAGAATCAACAACAGAAGAAACAGAAAAAGCATGGAATTTATTAAATGAATCTACAGCAAACTGGTACACATACACTGATGAAAGTGGTGAAGAACTAATGAAACCAAGAAGGAGAAAACACATTAAAGAAGCTGCTGCTAAACTAAAAGCAGTACAAGAAATGTTACCGACAGACCCTGAGGTTTTAGAAAGAATGGATGTAATTGGGTTTTACACTAACAAGATGAACATAAGAAGTTTTGCCGGATCCACTCCATTATTAATAATTTCGATTGGAGCTTTAATTGTGCTTGCACTACTTTCTACTCAGCCATTTTTTCCTGCATTATTATCATTATGGTGGCTTATGGCTTCTATTGTCTTCTACATTTTTGCCAGCAGAGCACCACAATACCTTATTGACAGGAGATTAGATAACTTTGGTGGATTTAATATTACAAGCTCATTTATTGGGGGATTTATGAGTATTTTTCTTTCTACTCCTACAACTGAAACCGTTCAATACACCTATACTGATGGTTCAAAAGAAGTTGTAGAAGAATTAAATTGGGGCAAAATTATTCTTCTTATTCTTATGGCATGTGTTTATTTGTTTTTAGGGATGATTATCCACTTGTTTGGTTTATTAAACTTTTTTAGAAATTATGTATTTTATTTCTAATAAAAAAACATATATTTGTCTCAAGTATTATTTTGTTAAATCTTAAATCTTTATTATGAAAAAAACACTTTTAGTCCTGCTTTGTATAATAAGTTGTATTCAAATGACTTCTTATAGTCAAGCTGTTGTATCTGCAGCTAAAAATAATTTTGTTTATGCTGGAATTGAAAACCCCATTTCAATAGCTGTTTTTGACATCTCTGCAGATAAAATTGAAGTTAGTACTGATAATGGAAAGCTCAGGAAAGTGGATAATGCACTTTATGTACTCGTTCCAAATACAAATGCAAGAAGCCTAAAAATCAAGGTTTTTTCTATGGAAAAAAAAGATACAATAATTCATGATACTTATGAATTTCGTATTCTTCATGTTCCTCATCCTGAAATTTCTATCGGTAGATTTAACATAACTAATGAAATTACAATCCAGCGAAATCATTTACGAGTTAATAATATTCTCCACTTTTCCTATCCTGCTGATTTTCCCTTTGATTTAGCAGGACCAATGGTGGTAAAATTCAATTTAATGTATAAGCTCAATGGGGAAATGGTTGTACACGAAATTGAAGGGAATAAAATTCCTCAAAACATCATTAATCAGCTTATGGAATTAGAAGAATCAACAAAGATTATTATTTCTGATATTATTGCTAAAACTATTAATGATAGTAATAGTAATATGGGGTCCGGTTCTTTTATTCTTCAATAAATTTTATAGATTAGATTAAAATAAAAGACCAATTATTTCTTTTTAATTGGTCTTTTATTTTTTATTATTCCTTAATACAACGTACAGATAAGTCATAATCCTTATTAAAGTAACGTAATGAAACAGTTTTTCCAACTGAATACATATGTAAATACCATGCTTTATCATCTCCATATTGAGTTGAAGACCACCAATTTCCATATTTATTTTCAAACTCATATTTCGTTGTATAACGTCCTCCCATCAAAGCATTAAAGCCGCTGCTACCACCTTCAATTAGAGTATAATACATTGATGTTTTATCATTCTTTACATTATCCATTAGCGTTTCAAAATCTTTTTGTGAAGGCAATCTCCATCCTAAAGGGCATAAAAAATTTGCCATCTTCCATGAATACAAACGCCCATATTTATCACAATTATCACTATCATTATAACAGAAACATGATATTCCTGGATTGTAATTCAAATTTTCAGCCATCCAAATCTGATTTCCTATTTGTACTGTTTGGTATGTCCTACCATCTCTTTTGTCGGTAAAACTTCCATAGGTTTGTGCTGTTGAGAAGTAATGTACTCCAAATACAAACAGTAAAAGTATTAAACTTATTTTTTTCATCTTGATGTAGAATTTATTATTTATTATTAATTTTAATTATATATTTTATTAATCCTTAAGGCAACGGATAGAATAAGCAGATTTATCACAATTAGTTTTAGTAATAAATATTTCAGTATGAAAATTACTCAAATACATTATCCATGCTTGATTTCCACTTAATTCCGTACTTGTCCACCATTTAGTATCAAATCCTTTCAAACCATATTTCCCATCTTTATTGCGTATTCCAACAGAAATGGCATTAAAACCACTAATTCCATCGTTTACCAATGCTTTGTATGGATTAATTTGCTTCAATTGATAAAATGCAACTAATGTTTCAAACTCTTCTTTTGCTGGCAAATGCCATCCTGAAGGACATACACTTTTTGCAAGTTCCCAAGTATAAAGTCTTCCGTATTTAGTACAATTATTTATACTATCATTATAACAATATGAATCATTGCCACTATCGTAATTTAAATTCTCTGCCATCCATATCTGCTCCCCTATTTGAACTGTTTTATAGATTTTACCATCTCTATCATCTGTATAACTACCATAGTTTTGCGCTGTTAAATGCATATATATTCCTAATATTAGCATCAAAAATATTATTGTTGTTTTCATGTTTTTCTATTAAAGTTTTTAATACACTATATACTTATTTCACCAAAGTCATTTCGTCCACCAAATGAGAAGCGCCAGCGTATTTGTCGATAATAAACAATACGTAACGTATATCTACAGAGATATTTCTACATTGCTCGGGGTCATACATTAAATCGCTCATGGTTCCTTCCCAACAACGATCGAAGTTAATTCCTAATAATTCTCCATTTGCATTTAGGATTGGACTTCCTGAATTTCCTCCTGTGGTGTGATTATTTGCAATAAATGCTACATGCATACTGCCATCTTTATCAGCATACTGACCGTAATCTTTTGCTTGATACAGTCTTTTCAACTTATCTTCCACCACATAATCATAAATTCGTGGATCTTCTTTCTGCATAATTCCTTCTAAGGTAGTGAAATACTGATAATTTACAGCATCTCGGGGATTATATCCCTTAATATTTCCATAGGCTACACGCAAGGTAAGATTAGCATCAGGATAAAGGCGTTCATCCTTTTTCATTTCCATAATTCCTTGCATATATACACGGTATAAATCTTCTATTTCATTTCGATATCGCTCCAAATTCGCACGGATATTGTTGAAATAGTATGAATACAGACTTATTGATAAGGAATAAATCGGATCCTTCTTTATTTTTTTGACTTTTTTGTATTTATATGCTTCTAAAAACTCTAACAAACGGGATTCTGATGTGAAAATTGATTTTTCAAAACTTTCCTCCGCAAACTCCTTAAAATCAGGATTATCATTCGAGAAAAAGCTTTCAAAAACCGCTGGATGATAGCTTTTATCAATGCCGTAATAGTATTTCTCCAAGAGGATTCCCATGATTTCTTTATCAATAGCTGCATGGTAGTTTTTATAAAAATTGGCTGTTCGTTTTTTCAGCAGTTCAATTTCTTCATCCAAAATAGATTGATTTGTTTCTTTTTTCGAGATGGAAACAAGTTTGGAAAAATTATAGGTAAATTTCACAATTTCTATTCCTAAACCTGCTTCATAGAAATAATCAAAAGCCTTTTCCCATGGATATAATTTAGCATAAGCGGCTTCAAATTCACTGATTAGATTGGCATATTTTGCTTCTCTTTCAGGATTTTGTTTTGCCCAAGCGATAAATTCTTCTTCAAAAGCTTTTTTGCGTTCAATTCCGTTCATTCTCCTGACTCCGGTGGTTTCTCCCTGCATTTTTTTCCAATAATTAGCAACGCTGGCAAACTTTGCAGAATACTGAATGCGAATAAAATCATCACTATTAATGTATTTAGACATTATATTTAAGCGAGCTTCTCTCAGGTCAATTTTTACAGGATTTTGCTTTTCTGTAATCATTTCAATAGCGTGAGAAGTAAGATATTCCTGTGTTGTTCCCGGATAACCAAAGATAAAGGTAAAATCCTCCTTTTCATATCCTTTCAATGAAATCGGAAAATGGTATTTAGGTTGATACGGAACATTATCTTCAGAATACGCTGCTGGATTATTATCTTTATCCGCATAAATACGAAATACAGAAAAATCGCCAGTATGTCGTGGCCACATCCAATTATCAGTATCGCCACCAAATTTCCCAATATTGGAAGGTGGTGCTCCAACTAATCGGACATCTTTAAAAACTTCATACACATACAAAAAATACTGATTTCCGTAATACAAAGGCTTAATGGAAGCTTCGTAATGCGTATCTTCTACTGCTTCATTTGTAATTCTTGCAATATTAGCTTCCACAATCGCAGCTCTTTCTTCATCGGATTTATCAGGGCTATATCCTTCCAAAACCTCAGCTGTAACATCTTCCATCCTAACTAGAAAACTAACGGATAAACCAGGATTTGCTAATTCCTCTTCCTTGTTCATAGCCCAAAAACCATCGGTTAGATAATCGTTTTCCAAGGAAGAATGAGATTGAATGGTACTATATCCGCAATGGTGATTGGTTAAAATCAATCCTTGATTGGAAACCAACTCAGCCGTACATCCTCTTCCAAACAAGACAATGGCATCTTTCATACTTGCATTATTGATGCTATATATATCTTCAGCCGTCAATTTAAAACCCATTTCTTGCATTTCTGCTTCGTTATACTTTTCCAGTAACAAAGGAATCCACATGCCTTCATCGGCACGAAGTTGTATGTTTAATAAAAATAGAAGGCTACAAAGTAGCAGCAGTAATCGTTTCATACGTTTATTTTTAGATTATTTAATCTGATTTTATCCGCAACAGTTTTTCTTAACTGCAATACATTCAATCTCCACCATAACACTGAGAGGCAATTCTTTCACAGCAAAAGCAGCTCTTGCAGGTGGGTTTTCAGGAAAATATTTTCCATACACTTCATTCATTCCAGCGAAATTTCCCATATCGCTAAGTAAACAAGTACATTTTACGACATTTGAATAGTCGCATCCAGCCTCTTTCAAAATCGCTCCCATATTTTTCATTACCTGTTCTGTTTGTTCTTTAATCCCTCCTTCTACAATTTTTCCAATTTCAGGATTAACGGGAAGTTGTCCGGAAATAAAAAGCATTCCGTTTGCTTCAATTGCTTGACTGTATGGTCCAATTGCTTTAGGAGCATTGTCTGTATTTATTCTTTTTTTCATAATGTAAATTTTAAAAAATTAATAATTATATTTTTTACTCTTCTGTTGTTTCTGTTTCTTCTGTTTCCGTCTTTTTCTCTTCAATACTAATCATGCGAATAGAATAGAAAGAGATATATCCTTTTTCGGATTTGTCAATTTGCTCCTGGAAATCTTTGTTTTTAGAATCTCTCAGCATCCGTTCAAGTTCTTTCCTGATTTCCACGGTATTCCATGAATTAACATCAAATAACCCGGCAATATTTATTCGTACATTGAATTCAATATCATACGGAGGATTCAT
>CAZJZP010000078.1:0-9395 GCA_964550505.1 uncultured Prolixibacteraceae bacterium
ATGTTTTTTAATCCCATGCCTTTGTTTTTATCGGTAAGAATATCATCTATATTAAATCCGATTCCATCGTCTTTGAAATTGAGAATGAGTTTGTCGTCTTTTTTCAACAAAAGGATAATAATTTTCTTAGCTTTCGCATGTTTTAGGGTATTGTTAATCAATTCACTAATAACCCTGAAAAAGATTAATTCCAGATTTTGGTCAATGCGTTCATAGATGTTTTCTGTTTCAAATTGTACATTTATTGCATTGGTTTTATTTACTTTATTACAGAAATTCTCTATAGCTTTAATTAATCCATAAGAATGAATGACATTTGGCATCATATTATTTGAAATATTACGGGTTGATTCCACTGCTTCATCCAATAATTCATTGCTGTATTGAATAAGATCTTCTTTTTCCTTAGGAGGAAGATTATCTGATTTTAATTCGTTGACATAAAGTTTGATAGTGGATAAAAGCGGTCCTAATCCATCGTGCATATCTTTTGCAAAACGTTGTCTTTCTTTTTCTTCGGCTTGAATAACTGCACTTAGCACTTGTCGTTCTTCTTTCCTTCTGCGGCTGATATTTCGCACAACGCTAAGGATGAATTTTTCGTTATTATAAGTAATTAATCTGCTGATAAACTCAACCGATACAATTCTTCCGTCTTTGGTGATGTGTTCTGAATCAAATTGATATGAGCCATGTGTGATTATTTTTTCCCGATTAAATTGCACGCTATCAACAAATTGATTGGATTTGATATCAGCCATTTTCATTTTTAGCAATTCCTCTTTGCTATATCCAAGTGTTGTACATGCAGCATTGTTTACCTCTACAATTTCTTCTTGCATATTGCTAACAAAAATATCATCTCCGGTACTATCAAAGAGTTTTTTAAAGCGTTCTTCTGATTCTTCTAATGCAATGCTCACAGAATCAAGTCTTTTTCTGGATTTTTCTAATGCAGAGAAATAGTGGTAAATTTTTTCGGTAGTGAAGATATAAATAAAAAGAAGTAAAAAGATTAATGCGACAACGACAGTAATAATGGCGTTTTTAATAGCAGCATGGCGTAAATCTGCAGTTTCTTCATCAACAAAAACGGCTGCTGCAATGTATAATTCAAAGTTGGGATAATAAGAAAAGGCAATGAGTTTCTCTTTATTCTCCAACGAATAATACAGAATACCATTTTGTTTCTCTTGTACTTCTAAAAATAAAAGGCTGTCGCCCCAAAATTCTCCTTCTCTTTGCGGGTGGATTAATAGATAACCGTTTTTGTCAAAAACAAAAGGGTAGCCACTTTTGCCGATTTGAATTTCTGCTAAATGGCTTTTTAGCACAGCTAAATCCTTTTCTTTATTGCCGACATAGAGCATGCCAATAATACTGTCTTTATCATAAATTGGTTCGTAAGCAGTAGTGTACCAGTCGTTTACTACATAAGCTCTACCGATATAGTTTTCTCCTTGCAGAATTGTTTCAGTAACGGGAGAATTATTCGGGATGTAAGTTCCGATAGCTTTGCTACTATCATTATTCATAACATTGGTTGAAATTCTTACAAAACCACTATCAATGCGTTGGAAAATGGTAATTGTTCCACCCAATAATAATTGAAGGCTGTCAACAAATGCGGTGTTTTGAAAAAGGACTTTATTTTCTAATTCCCAGTTTTGAATGGGTGTAATATGTTTGTTTTTAGTGAATTGATTTTCAACTTCAATGCTAATGCTTTCGACATTTTTTGTTTTAAATTCCTGACTGTGGAAGGATAAAGATGCAAGGCGCAGGTTTTTTCTCACATTTTCCATTTGCAGGCTTCTTTCTCTGTCGAACATTTTAGTTATAGTATGCACTTCTGTATGAAGATTACTCTCTAGTTGTTTTTTAAAAGAAAAAAGTGAATCGCTGAGTATCCATATACTTAAAATGACGATGATAATTGTTACAATAATACCAACAGGGAGAAAAAGTCTGAGTTTTATCGGGATTTTTTGAATTTTCACTATAGCTTTTCATTTTTTAATTAATACAGTAAAACTACTAAGAATTTCCAAAAAAAAACCATTTAAAGAAGAAATTTCTTCTCTAAATGGTAAAACTACAATAGTTATTTATTTAAAAGGAGCTTTAGTTTTTAATTACAGGAATGCTAACAATAAACGTACTTCCCTTGTCTGCTTCACTTTCTACTTTTATTGTCCCTCCGTATAATTCGGTCATTTTTTTTGCTATGGATAATCCTAATCCACTTCCTGTAACGTATTTTGTTTTTTCATTTTTTATGCGAACAAAATCTTGGAATAAAAGATCCATTTCTTCCTGACTCATTCCAATACCTGTATCTTGAACAATAATCTGTAATTGATTGTCGCTATGAAAGATTTTCACAAAAACTTTTCCAGATTCAACATTATATTTTACGGCATTGGAAACAAGATTATTGATAATTATTTCTAATTCACTTTTATCCGCATTCATATAAGTATTTTCTTCTGTTTCGAAGTGAATTTTGATATTTCGTTGAATAGCGAGAGGTTCGATAGAGTCGATAACATTTTTTGCTATTTCAGCGACATCTGTTTTTCGCAAGTCGCGTTTCTTTTTACCGGATTCCATGCGTGTTAAATCCAACAAATCCAGAATTAAGGACCGCATTCCTTTGATTCTTTCGATGGAACGATCTATCATTTCTTTATAATCATCAACATTATCTCCGATTTGTTTTTCCTGCATCATTCTCAGATAACCTTCAATAGCATTAATTGGAGATTTTAATTCATGCGACAAAACAGAAAGAAACTGAAAACGAATTTCCTTGCCTTCTTCCTTCATTTTTTGAGTCATCCTTTTCAGGAAGAGGTTTTTGGTAATATTTTCAACTGATGTTTTCAGTTCTTGAGGAGTAAAAGGTTTGGGAACAAAATTGAACGCACCATTATTTGTTGCTTTGATAGCCAATTCTAAGGAAGCATAGGAGGTAATCATCATAACTGAAATGTCGTAGTTATTTTTTTTGATGTATTCCAATACTTCAATACCTTCAATGCCAGGTAATTTATTATCTAATAAGATAATATCAATTGTATCGTTTTCGATAAACTCTAAAGCTTTTTCTCCTGTTGCGGCTTCCACAATATCAAAGCTAAAGTCTTCATCCATAAATGGATAACCAACTGTAAAATCTTGGAGAACTCTTTTGGCACCAGAACGAATTCCTGGCTCATCGTCAACAATTAATAGTTTTAGCGTGTTCATATCTTTAATAATTTATTGATTTCTCTATGTAGTTGATCTTGTCTTAAACCTTTTTCTAAGTATAAATCGGCTTTTATCCATTGTTTGTCTTCTTCGCTGTCCAGACCAAAAATCATTCCTGTTTCTGCTGTAAGAGCAGTTGCAATGATAACCGGAACATCGGGTAATCGTTGTTTCAAACGATGACTTAGAATAAAACCGCTGTCTTTATTTTCCATCATTAGATCGAAAAGAGCAAGGTCAGGGTTTATATCATTTAATATTTTCTCGGCTTCTTTTTGACCACACGCACTAATCACTTCAAAACCCATGTTTTCAAGCATTTTTGTTAGTTGAAAGATATAGTCAACGTCATCATCTACTAAAAAGATTGTTTTTTTCTTATTTGTTTCCATTGTATTATAGTTTTTTAGTTAATTCTTGGTAATGTGATTATAAATTTTGTTCCAGTTTCTCCTTTTTCAGGATTAGCATTTGATTCCACCTTGATTTTTCCGTTGTGTACTTTGATAATTCCATAAACCAGCGGAAGACCTAATCCGGTTCCTTTTCCTAAGGCTTTGGTTGTGAAAAATGGAGTGAATAATTTATCCATATTTTCTTTCTTAATACCGCTACCATTATCTTGGAAGGTAATATTAACATTGTTTTCATCGCCTTCCAATACTATTTTTAGTTCTCCACCCTCAGGCATTGCTTCAATTGCATTCTTTTCCAAATTAGTGAATACTTGCATCATTTGTTCACTATCGAACATCGCTTTGGGATTATCTGTTTTGCACTCCGCTTTTATGGTAATATTGTCAGGAATTACAACGGAATCAATGCTTTTATTGATAAACTTAAAAGCATCAACTTCCTGAAGTTTAACTTTGTTTTTGCGGGCAAAATTCAGTAAACCACCTACAATATTTTTACATCTATCAGCTTGTTCCACAATCAGCTGCACATCTTTTCTCATGGGGTCATCTTCTTTCAATTCATCCATGATAATATTGCTATACATTGTGATAACACCTAGTGGATTATTCATTTCGTGAGCAACACCAGCTGAAATTTGTCCCATATTCGCTAACTTTTCAGAATGTTTTAAAGCCAATCGGGTATTTTTTAGGTTTTCATTTGATAAATTTAATTCTTCAATATAATTGTGTAATTTCTCGATAGTATAAGGCAAACACATTTCATTTTCTGCATAACCCAGAACAACAGCTTTAGCGTGTTCATAGCAAGTATCGTAGCCACAACTGCCACAGTTTAAATGATCCGTTTGCTTGGTTTTACCCATCTTTTTAAGAACAGCTTCGATTTCCTTTTCGTCAATCTCTTTGTCCTTACGCTCTCTGGCAGTAAAACTTTGGGATAAATCAATTTCGGAGAATTTCCGCATATTTTTTTCCCATTTTTGATAATCGAGTTTACTCAGCTTTTGATTTACGTATTTGCTTATTTGGGAGCGTTTAAAGTACAATTTATTTCGTTCACTCATTCCTGGTCCCATAATACAGCCATTGCAAGAAAGCAATTCTAAATGATAGTCTGCAATTTCTCCATTGTCAAATTCCTTAATTGCTTCCTTAAAATTATGTTTTCCGGAATCAACAATTATTTTCCCATCAACGATACTGTCTTTTTTATTCACGGTTTGCAGCATTCCTCTGCTTAAAGGAAATATAGCTCCCTTTCCAGAATGAGGTCCGTCGAAGTCTGCTAAATCATCAGAATTTGGAGTAATGTGATATTTTTCAAACATTTCTCTTAATTCTTTAAAGCTTAAAGCCAAATCAACTTCGTCGGATTCTGCTTTTTTAGCAATACAGGGTCCTAAAAATACCGTTTTAATATCTTCTCCGTAGATTTTTTTTGCAATTCTGCTTGTCGCAACGAGGGGAGAAGCTATCGGAGCAATATTGTCTATTAATTGCGGATAATAATGTTCGATATAAAAAACAATAGAAGGACAGTCGGAGGAAATATATTTCTTTGATGTATCTTTTTCCTGTAAATCTCTGTATTTTTTTGCAACCAAGTCCGCTCCAAAAGCTACATCCATTATTTTATAAAAGCCAAGTTTCTTAATCATTCCCAGCAATGCTTGGTAATCCTCCATTTCTGTAAACTCAGCAGGGAAACTAGGAGCGAGGCAGGCAACCACTTTATTGCTTTTGTCTGCCAATAATTCCTCCACTTCATTTGTTAAGCGAAGAAATACTTTGGCATTTTGACTACAGACAGTAACGCAATTACCACAACCAATACACTTTTCACTCAATACTTCCGCTTGCCCGTTAATGATTTTAATTGCTTTAACAGGACATTCTCTCACACAAGTGTAGCAAACCCTACACTTGTCTTTCACCGTAAAAACCAACTCATTTCTATTTGCGTGTCCCATTTTATTGTTTTTTTAGTAGTTATTATTATAAAAGCACATCTCTTTTACGATAAGTAGTATGAAGCAGTTTATGTGAGCAGTGTCCTAAAGGCTCTTTCAAAAATTCGTCATATAACGCAATAATTTCAGGATTTTTGTGTGAAACTTTGATGGTTTCTTTATCGTCGATATCATACAAGCTTTTCATTCTTGATTTTATTGCGTCTTCTTCAGCACCGATATGTTGTCCGCCGCCGTTGATACAACCACCAGGACAAGCCATCACTTCGATAAAGTGAAATTCCTTTTCGCCTTTTTTGATACTATCTAATAGTTTTCTTGCATTTGCAAGACCGTTGACAACAGCAACCTTAAGTTCTAAGCCATCAATATCTACTTGTGCTTCTTTACATCCTTCAAATCCGCGTAAGGCTTCGATTTTAAACTGCATTAATTCTTTTCCTGTCAACAAATAATATCCTGTTCGCAATGCAGCTTCCATCACACCACCAGAAGCTCCAAAGAGTTTTCCGGCTGAACTTCTATATCCTAAAGGAGAATCAGTTGTTTCTGCTGCAATATTCGTCATATCAACACCATACATTCTGATTAATTGGGCGATTTCACGTGTTGTTAATACTGCGTCAACATCGGTAATTCCTTTATTTGTCATTTCTTCTCTTTGTGCTTCAAATTTTTTCGCAGTACAAGGCATGATAGAAACAGAATAAATATCTGCTGCATCAATTTCTTTCTTTTCTGCCCAATAGGTTTTGATAAGAGCGCCCATCATTTGTTGTGGCGATTTGCAAGAAGAAAGATTTGGGATAAATTCAGGATAGAATTCTTCTGCAAACTTAATCCATGCAGGGCAACAGCTGGTAATCATTGGTAAAACGCCTTTGTTTTTCACTCTGTCAACTAATTCAGCAGCCTCTTCCATAATGGTTAAATCAGCTGTAAATGTTGTGTCGAAAACAGCGTTAAATCCAATTTTTCGCAATGCTGCATTCATTATACCGTTAATGTCAATACCAGCGGGCATATTTAATTCTTCTGCTAAAGATACCGAAATCGCAGGAGCATATTGAATTACTACGTGTTTCTTCGGATTGTTCAACATGGCAAGCACTTCAGGAAAATGGCTTTTCTCTGATAAAGCTCCGGTAGGACAAACCATAATACACTGTCCGCAATTCACACAACTGGAGTTGTTTAATCCTTCGTTGAAAGAAGTTCCGATAACAGATTTGCTGCCTCGATTGATAAAATCAATACATGAAACTCCCATCACTTCTTCGCACACGGTTACACATCTTCCGCAGAGAATACATTTGTCCGGATCGCGAACAATACTTGCACTGGATCTGTCCAGGTGAATATTGTTTTTTACTCCTCTGATACGGCGTTCTCTTACGTGTAATTCTTCCGAAAGATCTTGTAGCTCGCAATTTTTGTTTCTAACACAATACAAGCAGTCATCGGGATGATTGGATAAGAGTAATTCCACTATCATCTTTCTTGATTCAATCACTCGTGGGGAATGCGTCATAATTCGCATGCCTTCTTCCACCGGTGTTGAGCAGGAAGTTACCAATTTATTCGTTTTTAAGTTTTCCACTACACACATTCTACAAGAACCGGTAGGAAAACTATTTTTCAGGTGGCATAAAGTAGGAACCTTAATCCCATGCCTGTTTAGCGTGTCCAGAATAGTTTCTCCTTTTCTGGCTTCTATTTGCTTATTATTTATTTCTATATAAAAACTCATCGTAGTATTTTTTAAGTTAAACAACCTGAATTGCTTCAAATTTACATGCTTGATAACATGCTCCACATCCGATACACTTATCTTCAACAATAAAGTGAGCATTTTTTCTGCTACCAATTATTGCTCCAGTGGGACATTTTTTTGCACAAACCGTACAACCTGTACATTTATCAACATCAATTTTATAGATTTTCAAATTCTGACATACTCCAGCAGGACAATGGCGATCGAAAACATGTGCTTCGTATTCGTCTTTAAACCATTTTAATGTACTTAGCACTGGATTTGGAGCCGTTTGTCCTAAACCGCAAAGCGATGTATCTTTAATCACTTCGCATAGTTTTTCAATTTGCATCACTCCTTTAAATCGGTCTAAGGCTTCTGTATTTTCGCCTGCTTTTGGCTTGGAAGTAATACTTTCCAATATTTCCAATAATCTTTTGGTGCCTTCACGACAGGGGATACATTTTCCGCAGCTTTCCATTTGAATGAATTGCATAAAGAATTTCGCTACGTCAACCATACAGGTTTCTTCGTCCATCACAACAAGTCCTCCTGAACCCATCATTGCGCCGGCTTGAATCAGTGATTCGTAATCGACTTGAATATCCAGATTTTGCTCTGTAATACATCCGCCAGAAGGACCGCCGATTTGAACCGCTTTGAACTTTTTATTGTCTTTTATTCCGCCTGCAATATCAAAAAGTATAGAACGAACTGTAGTTCCCATTGGAATTTCCACTAATCCGGTAAGTGCAATTTTTCCTGATAGAGCAAAAACCTTAGTTCCCTTGCTTTTTTCTGTTCCAGTAGAAGCAAACCAATCTGCTCCGTGCTCAATGATAGAAGATACATTAGAGAATGTTTCTACGTTGTTAATTACTGTTGGTTTTCCAAATAAACCGCTTGTTGTTGGGAAAGGTGGTCTTGGTCGTGGCATTCCTCTTTTGCCTTCAATACTGTGCATCAGGGCAGTTTCTTCACCACAAACGAAAGCTCCGGCACCTTTTTTAATCTTGATATCGAAATCAACACCACTTTCAAAAATATTTTCTCCTATTAAGCCATAATCTTTAGCTTGTGCAATTGCAATTTCCAATCGTTTGATAGCCAAAGGATATTCTGCTCTGATATAGATATAAGCTTTTGTTGCACCGATAGCATAAGCACCAATTGCCATGCCTTCGATAAGTCGGTGAGGATCACCTTCAATAACAGCTCTGTCCATAAAAGCACCTGGATCACCTTCGTCGGCGTTGCAGATGATATATTTTTGGTCGCTTTCTTCTTTTTGGGCAAATTTCCATTTCATTCCTGTGGGGAAACCACCACCGCCTCTGCCTCTGAGACCACTTTTTTCAATAATCTCACAAACATCAGCAGGGGAGTGGATGTTGATAGCTTTAATATAGCTTTTGTATCCACCGCGGGCAATATATTCGCTGATTTCAACAGGATTTACTATGCCACAATTTTTTAATACCAATCGTTTTTGTGGTGCGAAAAAGGGATGTTCATGAATAAATTGAGCATTTTCCCATTTTCTGGCATTTGGAATTGGAAATTGACCAAGGATGTCTTTTTCAGGAGTTTCCATTTTAAATACTTGATCTAAAATAGCTTCTACCTTATCGGCAGTAACCTCTTGAAAAGAAATCCTGTTAAAAGCAGGAAGTTGAACATCCATAATGGGCTCAACAGCACAAAGACCAATACAACCGGTTTCGATTATTTGGGCTTTTATTTGGTTCTTAGCAATGTATTCTTTAACTGCTTTTAAGGTTTTTCCGGCTCCGGCTCCTAAACCACAAGTGCCAGCTCCAATATATATAATTGTTTCTTCGTTTTTTTCATTTTTTAATAAGGATATCTGCTCTAATACAGCAGTATCTTTAGAGTTGTTTGAGTAGTCTCTCAAGACTTCGTTTATGAGAAATTCTCTTGTAGTATTAGTTGTATCTGCCTTCATAGTTATTCTTGTTTACGATAGTTATCTAA
>CAZJZP010000079.1:0-4586 GCA_964550505.1 uncultured Prolixibacteraceae bacterium
GGAAACTCCGAAGGAGTGACATAATAATAGAAAAACATTCAACACAAGATATAGTAAACCTCGGAGAGGTGATATTATTTCTGCCTGAATAGAAGGATTATTTTTTTTAATCTAAGGTTTTCAATTGAAAAAAAACAAACAGCGATTTTATGATGCTGAACTTAGTGAAGCTTTTTCTTCTTTGCTTTCTTCTTTGCTTTCTTCTTTTGTTTTTATAGATTATAGCTTTGCAAAATGCTTTTTCTATTATCTCAATAGCCTTTTAAAACAGTGGAAACTCCGAAGGAGTGACATAATAATAGAAAAACATTCAACACAAGATATAGTTAACCTCGGAGAGGTGATATTATTTCTGCCTGAATAGAAGGATTATAATTTTTTTATCTAAGGTTTTCAATTGAAAAAAACCAAACAGCGATTTTATAATGCTGAACGGAGAGAAGCATCTCCTGCCTCAGGTTTTAAGCTTAAGCTATGTTGGAAGAACAAGATGCAAAACCTTTTAACGGATTTTTATTTTTCATGAATTATAAGCTTATTTTCTCCGTATTTATCAATAAAAGACCTAATATAATCTTCTTCCCCAATTTGTTGGATTCCTGCTTTTTTATTATCTTTTGGAATATATTTTCCACTAGAAAGAATATTATAGAACGAATAATTTGTCCTCTCTTTAAAATGCCATATCCTTTTCTTTTGTTCATCAAAATGTGGTTCTAGAAAAAAACGTTTCCGAATATTATTCAAACGATTTTCTTCCAGACTGTCTAGTTTTATAATAATATGATAATTAGGAAGAGTATAACTATACGAAAAATTAAAGCAAAAAAAATCATTATTTGTTTTATAATAATAATTTTCAAGAATGCTAACGAAATACTTATTGGGAAAATAACCTAAGTAAACTTGCTGAAGCATAATGGGATACCAAAGATCAATTTGATCGGGATTATGAACAAGAATAAGTTGTATTAAATTAGCATAGTACCATCCACTAGAACTTTGGCTCGGGCAGTTTTCTTCAGAAATATATTGATATTTATCGTATAGTTCTAGTAAGCAATTTAGTCGCAGGGAATCTCTTTTTTGTGTTTCTTCATTAACAGATCTTGGCGGTGTTCTGTCGTATTGATCATCCCTTCCTAAAGAATCCAAAATATGAATTATTTCATTTGATTTTGTTTTAGTTTGGATAGTATCTAGAATTGGTTTGAATTGTTGAAAAAAAGAGGCAGGGATTTGAGGAAGGCTAGTAGTAAGATTGGAAATATAAGTTTCAGAATCAATGCTAACATAAGGTAGATTTAAAAGAAATAGAGATTTTAATAAAACAGTATCAGTTGTTTCTAATGCGATATTTAATGCATTGCTGAAATCATATGAGAAAGGCTGCTTTTTGTAGGTAAACGCTTTTAAATAATATTGAGCTGCCAGTTCTTTATTGTCATTAACAATATACATTTCGGCTGTATCAACATAGGCATAGTATTCAACGAGTCCTTTCGCAGGTGAAATACTGATATTGTCATCGATGCCGTATTTTGGAGTTTGAGCGGACGTTTGGAGGTAAATACTGAGTATTATTGTGAGGAAAAGGACGGTTTTTTTCATTTTTTAATGGGTGTTTGTATAGCTGTGAATAAATTTGTATTGTACAAATATAATATATTTTTAGCTGAAATAAAATAAACACAGTTTTTTTTGCTTCAAAAATTATTTGCTGAACGAACTTCTATCTTTCTAGTATTTTTTACTTCTTGTTTTATTCCATTTTCAGGAATAAAGATTCAAGAAAAAGCTTATGTTCTAAGTATTTTTCTTCAGTGTAAATTATTCCTCTAGTAATTTTTTTTATAGTATCATTTTGAATGATAAAAGTCAATGTTGAAATATCTTCATCGGGGATATTGTTGTTATAGTATAAGTTTCTTAATGATGATCTTAAACCGTTAATATTGTAAAAAACAGGATAATTATAAACTAAATAATTATCTTGACATTCCATTTTTTTTCTGAATTTATTATGTGAAATTGAATCATATACTGTTACTGCATACCACTCAAAGTTTTCTTTTGTTTCTTCAAAAAGTTTATTACAGTAATAGTAATGCTCTTTTGCTTGGCCACAATAAATGCTAAAACAGCTAATGCAGTAATTGTTCCTATCATTAACATAGTTTTCACCCAAATACATTTTAATTATATCTGATGGTCTTGTCTCAGAACTTACTTTAAATTCATCTGAATTTTCCCATTTACCATCAACAATAACAATAAATCCGCAACTGCTTAATAATGCAAGTGTTATTAATGCTAAAAAGCTTTTGTTTTTCATGATAATTTTTTTTACTCCATTTTCAGGGATAAAGAATCTAAAATTCTTTTGTGTTTATCATATTTTTCTTTTGAATTAATGGAACCATCTGTTATAAACCTAATAGTATCATCAGTAATAAAAAAAGTCATTGGTACGAAATCTACTTCCGTAATCTTATTGTTATAGTATAAATTTCGAAGAGAAGATTTTAGACCCTCAATATCATAATAGGTCGGATAATCGTATTTTAAATAATCATCTTTGTATCCCATCTTTTTTCGAAATTCATCCTCTTTGATAGAGTCGTCAATCGTTACAGCAATCCAATTATAATTATCCTTTGTTTCTTGATAAAGCTGATTGCAATACGGTACTTGATGGAGGCATGCACCGCAACCATTTACATAAAAAGAAATACAATAATTATTTAGCTTATTCTGTTCATAATTGTTTAGATAGGTATTTATTAATTCAGAGGGTTTTGTGTTAGGAGGGACTTTAAATTCATCAGGATTTTCCCATTTACCATCAACAATAACAATAAATCCGCAACTGCTTAATAATGCAAATGTTATTAATACTAAAAGACTTTTGTTTTTCATTAGGATAATTGTTTCTTTTACTTCTTATTTTATTTCACTTCCCAAATTAAAGAATCTAAAATTCTTTTGTGATTATCATATTTTTCTTTTGAATTAATCGACCCTTCGGTTATAAATCTAATAGTATCATCAGTAATAAAAAAATTCATGGGTACGATATCTTCTTTTGTAATCCTATTGTTATAATATAAATTTCGCAAAGAAGATTTGAGTCCATTAATTTCGTAATAAGTCGGATAACGATATCTTAAGTAATCATCTTTGTAATTCAATTTTTTTCTAACTTCATTCTCTTCGATAGAGTCGTAAATAGTTACAGCAATCCAATTATAATTATCCTTTGTTTCTTCATAAAGCCCATTGCAGTATGACACTTGATAATAAGAAGCACCACAATAGATGTCATAAAAGGAAATACAATAATTATTTAGTTTATTCTGTTCATAATTGTTTAGATAAGTATGTATTAATTCAGAAGGTTTTATATCGGGAGAAACTTTGAAATCATCTGGTTTTTCCCATTGACTATTGCTATCTATAATAACAATAAATCCGCAACTGCTTAGTAATACAAATATTATTAATACTGAAAAGCTTTTGTTTTTCATGATAATTAATTATTAATTTGATGCATTTTTTCTTAATTGCAATACCAATAATACTACCCCAGTGTAAAAGACGAAGCATATTAGGATATCTTCCCACTCAATAATAAATAAGTTTTTTCTAATAATAAAACTTACAATAAGCAATGTCATGAAATAAACCATTACAGCAAGAGCCATCTGTTTTAGCACTTTCATATTTATATATCTTTTGGAGTATGTATTTTCCTTGTATTGTATGTATAAAGGCAATCATTAAATAAATACTTTGTTAATGCAAATATAATTTTATTTGTGTTTTGTTACAAGTTTTTAACGGTCTTTTTTCTTATTTATTTCACTGCCTTGCAGCAGCATAGAGCAATAGTTGACCGTCATGTTGTATTCCCCCATTTCCCAAGCTTTTAAAATTAATTAGTTTTATTTTGAAAAAAAAAGCAAAAAAACTTGCATTGTATGTTACGAAATGCGTATATTTGTACAAAATTAGTATAGTATGAGCAAAAACGTACAGTCTGAAAAATACAAAGCGATAGTAGCAGCTGCTAATAGCTTGTTTTTTAAATATGGTTTTAGAAAGGTAACGGTAGAAGAAATTTGCAAAGAAGCAGCAATTAGCAAAATGACCTTTTATCGTTTTTTCCCCAATAAATTTGATTTGGCAAAAGAAGTATATAATAAAACTGTTGATGAAGGAATCAATCGTTTTATTGCTTTGATGGAGGAAGATATTCCGCCAAAGGAGAAAATCAAAAAGATGTTGATCTTAAAAGCGGAATCAACCCAATCAGTCAGCAAAGAATTTATACAGGATTTTTATTCTGCTGCTCAGCCGGAATTGAAAGAATTTGTCGAGCAAAAGACAGCAGAAGTATGGACGAATATGCTCTCAACTTGGAAAAAAGCACAGCAAGATGGCGTTTTTAGAAAGGATATTAAAGCAGAATTTATTATTGCTTCGGCTATGAGATTTGTAGATATTATGCATGATGAAAAGCTACTGAAACTGTATAATAATCCACAGGAATTAATAATGGAAGTGGCGAATTTTTTCACTTATGG